>NZ_JBSPEI010000078.1:0-39293 GCF_055796175.1 Pseudocitrobacter sp. 2023LY-00077
TGCTGAGGATAAAAGCCAGGGGATACCGAAACCGGGAGCGCTTTAAACTGGGGGTGATGTTCCACTACGGAAAGCTGAATATGGCGTTCTGAGCCTTCCCACCATGATCGGGGAAGACCCATGCATATACAGTATAAAGAATCAGTTTTATTCTTCAACACACTGTTTATTATGTTGTAACTACTCCCTACCTTCAGGTTCATGGTTCATTTTGTTAACGGTCTGTTGCTTCACAGCTTTGCTGATAGTCGCCCGGCTACAACCCAGCACTTTTTGAATCTGGCTCCAGGAGCTGCCGCTCGCAATCAGCCTGTTTATGGCGTCATAGCGAGACTGATTAACCTGGCGGCCTTTATACTTCCCTTCCCTTTTCGCCCTGGCGATCCCCTGCTGCTGCCGTTCCCGGCGCTGTTCATAGTCTCGCCTGGCGACGGCGGCCAGCATATCCAGCAACATATCGTTTATGGCCGAAAACATTCGGCTGTCAAAATCATTGTGACCCGATGCGAGCCAGGTTGTCGGAACGTTGACGGCCACAACCCGGATATCTTTCTGCCGGATCATTTTCTTCAGTGTGTTCCAGTCCTCCCCTACCAGGCGTGAAAGCCTGTCCACATCCTCTACCAGCAAGATATCGTTTTGCTGACAATCTTTCAGGAGCCGGAACAACTCAGGGCGTTCAAGCTTAGAACCTGATTCATTTTCAATGTAGTAGTTACAGATGCTCAGGCCGCGCTCGATGGCGAAGGTATTTATCGTGTCCAGGGCGCGTGTTGCATCCTGTTCAGTCGTGGATGCGCGTAAGTAAGCTCTGACAAAGCCTTTCGGTACTGTTTGAGTCATTATAGGGAACCAGTTCATTTTGAGTTAACCAGACACACCCATACAGTACCCATTTCAGTTGGTTCAGGGAAGGCACACTCAAAAAGAACCAGCAAACAGACCCCAGCCCTATAGTGACAACGTCACACTAAAAATTTACAACATAAAGATGATGTAAAGACACACCAAGATTTACACCATAAAGCGCACATAAAGACACAGCAACATTTACCATGTAAAGACACCATAAAGATAAATATATCTTTATTTGTGCTTTACATGGTAAAGCCATTGCATTATAAAGACACTGTAAAGACAAAAGTATCTTTACGAAAAACACACCATGTAAAGACATTCATATCTTTACATGAGCTTTACAACATAAAGAGAGGGATTCTGAAATGGGTAAAATCTTGCTTGTCGTATCAGATAAAGGTGGGGTAGGCAAAAGCACCTACGTGGCTAACACAGGCTCAATGCTGGTCAACAAAGGTAAGTCGGTAATTATCCTGAAGACAGATAAAAACCACGATCTGTTGAGCTGGAACGAAAAGCGGACAGATAACGGCTTACTCACTATCCCGGTTCACGCAGCTTACGGAAACGTCAGCAACGAAATTAAGCGCCTTAGTAAGCTGTGTGAAGTTCTCATTGTCGATTGCCCCGGCCACGACAGCCAGGAGTTCCGTAGCGCCCTGACAGTATCAGATATCGTGGTGACACTGGTTAAGCCGTCCTCTGATTTCGAAAGCGAAACACTGACCAGTGTTACAGAGAAAATCCGCACCGCTCAGAAAGCTAACGCAGCTCTGGAACCGTGGGTGCTGTTCACCAGAATCAACTCAGCGAAACCCCGCCACAGAAAAGCGGCCATTGATCTGGATAAATTACTGCGTTCGGACAACATCTGGATTCAACCTCTGAAAACCCGGATATCCGAGCTGGATGTGTATGAAAGCGCCTGTAATGAAGGGGCAGGGGTACATGACGTTAGCCGGGCATCGAGCCTTTCAACAGCGAAAGCACAGATTGAACTTGTGGCACAGGAAATTGGCATTTTATAGAAATATCAACAATATTCATCGAAATCTTTACATTGTAAATACACCATAAAGATACTATGATATTTACAATTAATGCATACCGTACAAGGGGAAATTTTCATGGCTTTAAAACTAAACCGCCCGAACATCGATGAATCTCAGCAACCAGCAACAAACGCAGAAACCGCGCGTTTTATCTCCGGCGCTACCAGAGCGCCTGTAGCGGGTAAACCAAAGTTGATGAACTTCAGACTGCCAGCGTACTTTGAGGAGATCCTGGAAGCGGAGGCGCAGAGAACAGGCCAGAGCAAGACAACCGTTCTAAAGGCAGCGCTGGCCGCATTCGATAACCTGGACGAGAACCTGAAAAACCACTGGCTGCTTGAATCTGCAAAATTAGGGTAGCGTTATGGCTAAGAAAAAGAGATATGTTGTGATGGTTAGAGATAAACCAAATACAGCGGCAATCAGCGATTATTAGCCTGGTTAGTATGGTTCGCTAACAGGCATAATAAGGCCGTTGCCTATGACTGCGGAGAATGGATTGTCGAACCATCACATTGGTTAAGAATTGGAAATCCAAAATAGAAAGAAACCTAAGGAAAGAAAAATGTTCATATTCAGATATATTAAAACTCTTATTAATATCTACTTGTTATACATCCAACCGATATTGGGGATGTTCCTTATAGGTATAGGCTTATGGGGGTTCTATGCACCTGATGAGGGAACTTGTACTAATCTCAATATTGAGTTATGCGCTGTATCAGCTATTGATGTTCTGAAGCCTGCTATTTTTGTATTTTTAGGCATTATTACCGTTGCCGGATGGTACTTTACCGAACTTCAGCCGAAGCTAAGGGGGGAGGGCAAGTATATGAAGGTAAAAACAGGTGTAAAACCGGAAGATTTCGTTAAGTAAAAACCGAGCCTAAAGACGTTAACCGTGGGGGATTTATGAATAAATCATGGCTTGAACAACAGGTGCAAAATGAAAAATTAAAAAAAGTACAGGAAGAGAAAAAAGATGGCACTATCCAAAAAGGATTGTACAGGGTTCGTATAAAAGACAAATACAGGTGGGATTTGTGGGAAAATGATTTCAGAGTTGTTATTGCTTATTCGAAAGATGATGCAGAGCTAAAATTTACAGAAATGACAGGTTTTAATGAGCATTACTATATAGAAAGCATTGAAAAAATAGTGCTTTCAGATATAGAAAAAATCTTACTGGAAAACTGAAAAGATAGTTATCCAGAGGTTTAGTTAAATAATGGCGTCAGTTTTTCAACCAGTAGCAGATCGCTTAAACCGTCTAAAGAAACAACTTCTATACCAGAATCAACAAGTGAATCAACTCCACATACTTCACCGAAGCCGATAACCATAATCGGCTTTCGGTCTATCAAATCAAAAATCACCAAAGGCAATATTACACTGTTAATCGCTTCAAACTCCTGAAAAAACATTTCAGAGCCGTATTCGCTGGCAGGAAAAAGAATCTCACTTAATCTCAAACCATAAAAAATATGGTAGTGTTCTTTAAGGTTATCCTTTAAAATATTAACAGCCTTAGAATATTTTTCGTTAATAAACTCTTTAACCTGATATTTCATAACTCTCTCCAACAAGAACCGACTGTAGGTCACCGGGCAAACGTTGCGGAATGGCGTCAGAGACGTCATTTTGCGGCGTTTGCCCTATCCTGCATCGCAGTGAAAAGAACTCGCCTCGTGCGCTATGATTAACCGATGATAAAAGGCTGAAAGAAGCACTGCAAGCCGACTGGATAACATTGTTGCTTCACGGCTGATCATCATTGGTTGCCTCAGTGCTAGTGTGCTTTGCATCAGGAACCAGAAGACGATACCACGGCATTTTTTTGTTAAGCAGCTCCATCAGGGGAGTGGCAAACAAACTCAATCCCCACAGCGTTACGATTACTGGAATCGTGAAATTTTGCGGCGTCCAGAACTGGCGCTCAAGGTGGAACCATGTAACAACACAGAGCATTCCACCAATCCAGAAAATAGCTTTACTGAAAGCCCCCAGGACTGCCAGAGAAATAACAGAGACTAAATGCAGTGCGCCAGCCGTAGCAAGACGTAGATAAAACCAGAACCATTTAGCGTGCCGGATAACCGGGTTACCGTTCGTTTCTCGCAATCGTTTTTTACGTTCCCGGATGATTTCTTTTTTCAGCTTACTTCGTTCGGCTCCCTGCGGAAACTCATATATTTTAGCCATGTTTTGCCTCACTTATTCTTTTTTGGTGGAACGACTTTGTCAAACTCCTCTAAAAATGCCATATCATCTTCCGAAAAGGATGAGGATTTTTCATTTATACTAAACTCAAATCTAAGCATGTGAGCCATTCTCCCTTTTTTCCCAACAACAGAGAAAGATAACTGATTTATTTCCGTTTTCTCAATTATCTCATTAATGCTTTTATTGATAACATCACGAACAAAAAATGAGTATTTAGGATACTTATATTTCTTCTCCCCTTCCT
This sequence comes from Pseudocitrobacter sp. 2023LY-00077, assembly GCF_055796175.1. NCBI lineage: Bacteria > Pseudomonadati > Pseudomonadota > Gammaproteobacteria > Enterobacterales > Enterobacteriaceae > Pseudocitrobacter > Pseudocitrobacter sp. 2023LY-00077. Next base: position 4,378 of record NZ_JBSPEI010000078.1, read on the forward strand.
CAATAGTATAAAGTCCCATTTCCTCTTTTAAATCATCCACGGATATATCAAAAGATTTTTTTGAACTATTCTGACTGTAATATTTCCTAATGACTTGATAAAGGTTTGTTGAGTTTACACTGTTCAACAACACAACTGATTTCAATACCTGAGTGGTATATCTATTTTCAGAACCAATCAACTTAGAAAAATATCGCTTAGCTGTATTTGTGAATTTTATCCGTACAGTTGCAAGATGATCGTAATAGGCACAGAATTCTGTTAAGTTTAAATCCAAGCGATCAGGTATTTTATTCTTAGATGATAGTATCCCAAGTTCATCAGCCAAATTTTTTAAATCATCTCTGTTTAAAACTAACGTAGTTGAAGAAAGAACTTTAGCTCCCTCTTTCAGAGCTGCATAAGAGGCATATTTATCTAAAGAAGTAGCTTTTGAAAAAAAGTCAGCATCAACCTCCAAAATATCATCATCTAACATTTCCTTTGTATCAATCTGGCAAAGAGCCAGAAAAAGCACTCTTTTTGCTGAAAGGGAAAGGGATGCAAGAGTTACCCCAACTTCATTTCTATGTCTAACTTTCGTTAATCCCGTTACTGTCTTCACGATAAGCCTCATATAACCTTTCCTATGTAGGCAAATCATAACCCCACAAAGGTTGTAATTCAAGACAACAATACAACCTTTAATTAAAAAACCTCTCACCTTTAGATATGAAGATCTGAGGATCTTCATATCTAAAGATAGCAACAACCGCATGTTTCACTTGATGTTCAGTCAAACTGTGGAAACCGTTAAAAATCTTCTCACCTTACGTGAAAAATCCTCTCATCTTTAGTGAAAAATCTAACTACCTTAACTTAAAAATCTTCTCACCTTACGTGAAAAATCCTCTCACCTTACGTGAAAAATCCTCTCACCTTTAGCAATTTTTTTCCATAATTTTCAGGTAATTGAAGCGAGCTAAGTTTTTAAGTTTTTAAGATCAAGAAGAAAATATAAGGCTTTTAATGCACAGCGTCTGTGGATAACTCAGCATAAATCCAGAGGATAGATCCGTCTGGCCTCCCTGAGCACTGCACCACCAAAAATTGAGCAAATATTAACCTTAGCGCGTAAGTGCTCTATTGAAACCCCGTGGAAATTCCGCTTCCTCGCTCACTCGCGGGCTTCGCCCTGTCGTTCGGCTGCGGCGAGCGGTGTAATCTCTCTAAAAGATCCAGACGGGATCCTTTTCCGATCCAATTCTTAAATGCTCTCAAAAGCCCTCAGAGGCGTTTTAACCGCTTTAACCCGGTCATGGTTCAACGGAGCGGGTAAAATGCGCTTAGAACGTCATACAGCTCGTTTTTAACCTGATCCCTAATCAGGGGGTATAACAGAGGCGGCCAAAAAATCCGGCCTTGCTCGTCAGAGTATCTACCGCGCATTATCCCCGAACGGAAACCCGACCATCACAACACTTGCACAGCTTGCAGCAGTAGCCGGGTTACAGTTCACTCTCAGTAAGCCCAACCACTAACCTTTCAGACAAGCCCCTCATACCGGGGGGATTATTTCTTATGCCAGCAAAATTTCACGACCGGCGAGGATGGCCAAGTGTTTTTTGCTGGCAATTTTCGTGCAGCAGCTGGCGCCCGGATTCATTTTTTGCTGTCAGGCATCAATCGGTTTCAGCAACCCGCCCCGTAATTCGCTGCTAACGCATCTCATAACGCGCAGATACAGCGCCCCGCGCCAGTGTTTCACACTGACCCGGCGTACCGTTCGCAAGCTCACGCGCTAACTGCGACAGGCTAAACATCGTCTGATAGTCAGAAATTGGCCTGGCAGGGGTGAGGGGGGTTATCGCTCTCATTCGGGCTTGTTGGTTCGCCAGTCCTGGCGAACGTCTCCGGCGCGATGTTACGACAGCGCATTATGTAACTACAGTTCGCGCCTCTTTCGGAAATCCCTTCATGCGCGGTAAAGCAATATACATCTTTATGTAATCTTTACAATGTAAAGCATTAAAAATGATTCCATAACCATCATTTGATGGTATAATGAATTTGTTGGTTGGGAATGGTTCCCTGCCAGATTCCAGAAGCCCACACGGGCGGGAGCGAAAAATGAATATTCAGGAAGCATTAAACGTTTTTGGTTTATCCGGTGATCTGACTGAAAAGGACATCAAGGCGGCATACAAAAAAGCGGCTTTAAAATATCATCCAGACCGCAATCCATTGGGTGCCGAGCTGATGAAAGCAGTAAATGCTGCGTTTGATTTTCTCATGGCTAACATTGATAAAATCAATCAGTTTCAAAGCACTGATGAAAACGCACGTTACAACTACGGTGAAGATCTGGAAAAAGTTCTGAATACGCTTTCCGGCCTTACAGGGATTGTCTATGAAGTTATTGGTAATTGGGTCTGGATTAGCGGAGAAACTAAAGAACACAAAGACATTTTAAAGGAAATGGGCTGTAAGTGGGCATCTAAGAAAAAACAATGGTTTTACCGTCCTGAAGAACACAAAAGCCGCTGGAACCGTAAAGAACACAGCATTGAAGAAATTCGTGAAATGTATGGTACAGCGGGTAAACGTAAGGCGTCAGGCTGGACACGTGTAGAAGCAAGCGCATAACCGGAATGGGGGCGAAAGCCCCCTAGAACATGGCAAAGATTGATTCGGAGACACGTTGATGAAAAACAAGACCATAACGGAAGCGGAGCTGATAAACATTTTTGAAAGTTACGGAGCCTACATTTGCCCGGATGAGATCGAAGTTACAGCCAAAGAATGCAATGAAAATGGTTCAGTCTTGCACCGTGGCTTAAACGCAGAAGGATGGGCGCATCTTTTTGCGAAGGAAGAAGCATATCAGCAGGAATGCGAAGCCCAGGAAGCTGCAAGTGATGATGGACACTTTGATGAATAGTCTTAAAACTGCCGTAATTCGATTTACGGCTTTTTTATTGAGTTCAAAAGGCTGAATCGATGAAAGAACAGAAAAATTTCTTTGAACGGTATAAACCGGTGTTTGAAATCGTTTGTCGAATCCTGGGGAACGGCTGGCGTGTAAATCTGCTCGATGATTGCCAGTACAGGATTAAGCTAACCTCACCTGATTTTAAAAATTACTCTATACATATTCGAATGGAGAAAGGAAGGTTAGTTATCATTGGAAGCGTAGATAGTCGCAGCTGGAGAAGTCCTTACCATACTTGCACAGTATCGCCAGAGCGTAACCCTGTAGAAATCGCCGCCGATATTGAAAAGAAAATCCTGTCGGATGCTTTAGATAATGTAGATATGGCGCGAGAGTATGAACAACAGTTACAGCAAAAACGCGAGAAAAAACTGATCCTGAAAGGAATGCTATCTCGTTTAGTGCATCTTGAAAGCTGGCATGGGACATTGACCGGGTTTAAAGTTGAGAATGGGTTAGATGGTAACGTATCAGAACGGGGCGACGGATATGAAATGGTAATTCGTGGCCTGAGTGTAGATCAGCTCATAAAGGTAGCGGGGTTTATTAAACAGCTATGAGGCAAAAAATGAATGAAGTCCTGAGCGACAGGAAAAACAAAGGTAATGTAACATACAGGATTGTTGTGTCTGAAGATGCAACACGTTTGTTTATTGAACTTGAAAAACTGATGAAGGTACGCTCTAAAGAAGCGGATAAAAAAACAACTAAAAAGATTGTTTTCCAAAAATCATTTTATTACGAAGAATTCTCGAACGTTAAAGATGAAATTGATGATCCAATTTTATTGAAATTCTATACAGATACTATTGTGAAGGTACAAAATCATGAGTTTTAAGCCAACACCTGAAGAGGTGAAACAAGCACGTATTAAAGCTGGCTTTACGCAGCAGGAAGCCGCTGAACGGTTTGGTTTTACGTTATCAGCCTGGCAAGCCAAAGAAACATCCGGTAAAACGTCTCGTGGTTTAGCCGCTGGTACGTATGAATTACTTTTGCTCCTGGCTGATGAACATCCAGATTACCAGCTCGTTAAGAGAGAAAAAAATCAGGATAAAGTGACTAAATAAATTGCATTACCATCATATGATGGTATAATTTATTTGTAGGTCGGGAATAGTTCCTTACCATGATCCAGTAGCCCAAACGGGCGGGAGACTAAAATGAACACGTATGTTATCACTTTCCAGGCTTTAAACACTAAGAAAGAAAAAATCACCTGCTCTGCTTTTGTCCATTCAGAAACTCTCTTCCTTGCCGTTCATTCTTTCGAAGATAAAAATCGCGGTCGTGGTTATGTTATCACGTCTGTTAGTGAATTGTTGTCCGAGGAACTGACGGCGAAAAATTCCCTCAAGAAAAATATTAACTTTTGGTTTAATGAGTGTGGTTTAAGTAAATCTGAGGTTATAAACGAAGTAATTAACTGGAAGAATTTCGCATATACCCTTAAAGAACTGGAGGAAGCCAAAAATGAAGCGATAAGAGAACTGCGGAGTTAATCAATTAGGGGTGGTATCAGGTTGTGGAGGCAACCTGATACCGTGACACTCAATTCCCTCGCGAGGAATATAAAATGTCGGAACGCATGTTATCAGCAATACAGACTGTTGAAAAGGGTGGGCGTCCGGTTTTTCCCTTGATGCCATTCTCTGCTTTTCCTGAGTACATGGCATTACTCAGAAAAGCCCTGGAAAAGAAAGAAACAAAAGCACTGATAGAAAAACAGGAGGTGCTATGAAAAAACAGGAGTTTTTAGATTTTATCAGTGCAGAACAGAGGCGGGGAGCTGTCCGGTTTTCGCTGGGATTTAACAGCAAAGGGGAAATTGTATTGCACTGGACTAACGAGGCCGGGTTAAGAGTCTGGAGTATACTAAGCGGTAACAGGGGAAAAAGTCCCAGCCGGGCAAACCGGGAAAGAATGAGTAACCTCCGCCGCTGGCTCCATGATGCCCGGCAGGGCATGGAAGGCGACACACCAGAGGCAGAATAAAATTCCCGTTCCTGAATCGCCGAAGCCCTCCCGTTTACGGGAGGTGCTTTTTTTGTATATTCCGTAAAACAGCGCTCGCGCCCCCTGCCAGGCCATTCGCGTAGCGAATTTATTTCCGCCCAAGTTAGCCGCGAATCCGTTGTCTCCGGTCGCAGACGCACCAGATCACAGCCACGATAGCCTTTCATTTTTTGCATTTCGATGGACGCTGAAGCACAATTTATGTGTGGAGGTAGTTCACTGCGATGCAGGATAGGGCAAACGCCGCAAAATGACGTCTCTGACGCCATTCCGCAACGTTTGCCCGGTGACCTACAGTCGGTTCTTGTTGGAGAGTTTTATGAAAAAAGTTCAATTCAGGATTGAAGAAAGCCAACATGATGATCTACTTGATTGTCTTAAAACACTTTATCCAGATGAACCGGGTTTAACCGTGGCAAAAGGAATGAAGCTGCTTGCCAATGCTTTACTGAAAAGCAAGGTTAAAAATGAAGATGTTAATGTGTCAAAAGACAATGATGATTTTATCAAAACCACAATGTATTTGACAGGGAAACAAAGAACTTTAATAGAGAAAGCGGCTCATCGTCATGGCTGGAATTTATCCAGAGAATGTCGTTATCGAATCCAGACGACACTTGAAAATGAACTTGATTTTTTCGATCAGGAACTTCTGGTGATGAATCGTTGCCGTAATGCAATAGATAAAATAGGGCGAAACTTTCATTATATTATCGTTAATGATAATGCCAGAGTACTTGATAAAGATGGGTTCTATCAGGACGCTGAGCGGTTGAGTTCAGAGATAATGAGTCTCAAAAGTGAGTTTGAAAACTACATTATGTTATGCAAAGGGCGAACTGTTTCTAACAAGGTTGAGGTGTAATCATGGGCGTTTATGTTGACAAGGAATTCAGGGTTAAGCGTAAGTCCTCTGAAGCTGGCCGCAAGTCTGCTTTCGCCCATAAAGTTAAAAATGGTGGTAAAAACTATCAACGCAACGTTCAGGAACGTATCAACCGCAAGGGTGCCAGTAAGGAGGTTGTTGTCAAAATCTCAGGAGGTGCGATTACCCGGCAGGGAGTTCGAAACAGTATTGACTATATGAGCCGGGAGTCAGAGCTGCCAGTGATGAGTGAAAGCGGTCAGGTATGGAAAGGTGATGAGATTCAGGAGGCTAAAGAGCACATGATAGATCGTGCTAATGACCCTCAAAATGTTTTCGATGATAAAGGTAAGGAAAATAAAAAAGTAACCCAAAATATTGTGTTTTCACCGCCTGTATCAGCAAAGGTAAAACCTGAAGATCTGCTTGAGTCTGTCAGGAAAACGATGAACAAGAAGTACCCAAATCATCGTTTTGTGCTTGGCTATCATAACGACAAAAAAGAACATCCACACGTGCATGTCGTTTTTCGTATTCGTGATAATGACGGTAAACGAGCTGATATCAGGAAAAAAGATTTACGGGAAATTCGTACAGGTTTTTGTGAAGAGCTGAAGATGAAGGGCTATGACGTTAAAGCCACTCATAAGCAGCAGCATGGACTTAACCAGTCTATTAAAGATGCGCACAAAACAGCGCCAAAACGACAGAAGGGCGTTTATGAGGTTGTTGATGTTGGCTACGACCATTATCAGAACGATAAAACCAAACCAAAGCAGCATTTCATAAAGCTTAAGACACTGAACAAGGGCGTGGAGAAAACATATTGGGGGGCTGATTTTGGTGAGTTAACCACTCGCGAGAACGTTAAGAAAGGTGATCTTGTTAAGCTGAAGAAGTTAGGACAAAAGGAGGTGAAAATCCCTGCACTTGATAAGAACGGTGTACAGCATGGCTGGAAGACTGCACACAGGAATGAGTGGCAGCTAGAGAACCTGGGGGTTAAGGGCATAGACAGAATCTCTTCATCCAGTAAAGAGCTGGTGCTGAACAGCGCGGAGATGATTAAGAAACAGCAACTCCAGATGAGAAATTTCTCGCAAATAAAACAGTCGATGATTCAAAGCGAACAGAAAGTGAAAATCGGAATTCGTTTAGGATAATTCATACTCTCCGGTAACTTATTGATTAAGATCGATTTATTTATCTTGTTAGCAGAGTTTTTGTAAAAAGTAACTAGCGGTAAAAAATTTAGTTAACTTGACTATAAAATAAGCGCATGGTGATCAATCGATCTGCTTTTTTGTTATCAAATAGCATATGTATCTAGATATAAATAAAATACAAGCACAAACAAAATGAAATGTGTCGTAAATGCGATCTAAAGATCTGCTTGTGTGGTTGAACGCAGCACATGTAGCTGATAAAGTTTTTATGAGATGTAAATTTGTCCTTTTGTTTTTTTTCTCTGATTCGGGGTCATCCGAGTCGAGAGAGCGCCTGAAAGGAAAAACTATGGAATGGTATGTTTTGCAATTCACCACTACGAGATTTGCAGCAGTTTTTGCTCATCTCGAACGCCTGAACTTCTCTTACTTCTGTCCTATGGAGACTGAAAGGTATCGTCGCCCGGATAAGATAATTTCATATCGAGAAAGACGTTTGCCGCTTTTTCCCGGTTATCTTTTTATCCAGGCAGATTTTGAAGAGGTTCATTCCACTACAATAACTGCTATCCCTTACGTACAACGCTTTATCTCATTTGGCGGTGAGCCTTTACCTGTACCAGAAGATGTGATGGCGGAGCTTTTGTACAGACAATCACATACAACAGCTCAGGCAAATCTTTTAAGGAAATCAATTCCACACGATTTTGCTGAAATTCTACTCATGGATAATCCGCAGCAAAGAAGTATGGCTTTCATCCACTACATCACAGAGAGAAGCTTAACCCACAAAATGAAACGGAAGAAAAATGACTGCTACCCGAAAAAAAACCGCAACGAGACGCAAGCCCCAACGTAATACACTCTACCTGCCCTCAGCTTCTCGTGAGGAACTGGATAAAATTGCTCTGGAGATTGGCTATCGCAGGGGGCGACGTATTTCAAGCTCTGGTGTTGTCCAGTACCTCATAAAAAAATATTCCAGCCAGGCTATTGAGGAGCTGATAAACGAAGACGATGAAGACGATGACGACTTCGATGACTAACCATTCAGTCTAAACTTTCCGCGCTGTTCTGGCCGGGAGAAAATCATGTTATCTACTACTGCTTTTGCGGCGCTTGCTTTGCAATGCGCGGCCAGCGTTCATCCCGATACTGCGCATGAAGTTGCAAGGGTTGAATCTGGTTTTAACCCATATGCTATTGCCGAGATAATACCGAAGGTTGAACGTAAGCCCGGTGACAAAGGCGTAGTGTCCTACTTTCCCAAAACTAAGGAGGCTGCACTCCAGATCGTAAATCAAATTGAATCACGAAATCATCGTTACTCAGTCGGTCTTATGCAAATAACGAGTACGAATTTTGCAAACTTCAATACAACCGCTGAGAAAATGTTTGACCCCTGCGAAAATCTCAAGGTTTCAGAGCAAATTTTGGTGGATTGTTATAAACGTGGTGGCGATATTTTACGTGGCCTGAGTTGCTATTATTCCGGCAATCCAGAAACAGGAACTAAACCTGAATCAGATTTTAATAACACCAGTTATATACAGCGCATAGGGTTTAATCCGCCTGATAACAAAAAAAACTGGGTGGTTCCTTCAGTTAAAGATGCAATCAGAAAGGAGAATGTAACACAGAGTATCAAACCTAAAGAAGTTACCGTATATCCCCAATATGCCATGCGTGGCACTGTTTTAGATGAAAAGGAAACAAACGATGTTAAAACTCAATAAACGTTATTTAACTCTTTCTGTATTTATGGCTGCATTGATGCTTTGTGTAGCAGAACCCGCCTTTGCTGATGATGTATCCACTAAAACAACTGGCTTCTTGCAGAAGATTATCGATTTTCTGACGGATATCCGTAAGCCAGCAATCACCATCATTGCGCTGGTAATTGGTTATATCGCTATCTTCTCACGCCAGCATGCAGCGTGGATTACGCCTTTAATTATCGGGATTATCATCTTTATTGTTGCGCCATATCTGCCTGACTGGTTAGCGTAATATGTAATAAAAGGGGGCGTAAAAATGAGTACCGTTTTTAAAGGGCTGACACGCCCCGCTTTGATTAGGGGGCTGGGCGTTCCGCTCTACCCCTTTCTTGGAATGTGCGTTATCTGCGTTTTGCTTGGTGTCTGGATTCATGAGGCTATGTATGCCCTCATCCTCCCTGGCTGGTATGCCATCAAGCGAGTTACGAAGATAGATGAACGCTTTTTTGACCTGCTTTATCTGCGAATGCAAATCAAAGGTAATCCTCTGGCAAACAAGCGCTTCAATGCCGTCCATTATGCGGGGAGTTCGTACGACGCAGTCGATATATCGAAAGTGGACAATTTTATGAAGCTTAAAGACCAGTCTTCTCTTGAAGAGTTAATCCCGTATTCATCACACATCACTGATAACCTCATTGTTACCAGAAACCATGATCTACTGGCGACCTGGCAGATTGACGGAGCTTATTTTGAATGTGTAGATGAAGCGGATCTAGCCTTGCTTACTGACCAGCTCAATACGCTGATACGTAGTTTTGATGGGAAACCCGTTACCTTTTATACGCATCGTATTCGGGTTAGAAAAGAAGTGCGACCTGTATTTGACAGCAAGATCCCATTCGTCAACAGAGTGATGAACGATTATTACGAATCGCTTTCGGCGGCTGAGTATTTTGAAAACAAATTATACTTAACCGTATGCTATAAACCGTTCAGCGCTGAAGATAAAGTGACGCATTTTCTTTCAAGGAAAAAGGGTAATAAAAATATCTTCGAAGAACCCATTAATGATATGAATGAAATATGTGGCAGATTGAGCACCTATCTCTCCCGGTTTCATTCCCGTCGTCTTGGGTTATATGAAGAAAATAATATAGTTTATTCAGAACAGCTTACGCTGTTCCAGAAACTGCTATCCGGGCGCTGGCAGAAAGTCAGAGTCACCAATAGTCCGTTTTATACATACCTGGGTGGTAAAGACCTGTTCTTTGGTAACGATGCTGGACAAATCACTGCCTCTGACCATGCCCGGTACTTTCGTTGCATCGAGATCAAGGACTACTTTCAGGAAACGGATGCCGGAATTTTTGATGCACTGATGTATCTCCCGGTTGAGTATGTACAGACTTCCTCTTTAACTCCGATAGACAAGCAGTCTGCAATCAAGGCGCTGGATGATCAGATCGACAAACTCGAAATGACCGATGATGCCGCTAAATCCTTGCTCGCTGATTTGAAAGTTGGTCTCGATATGGTCTCCAGCGGCTATATTTCTTTCGGGAAAAGTCACCAGACACTGATTGTTTACGCAGATTCGCCGGAGCGTCTGGTGAAGGACACCAATATTGTAACGACGACCCTGGAGGATTTAGGGCTGATCGTAACCTATTCAACCTTGAGTCTTGGCGCAGCGTATTTTGCTCAGTTACCTGGTAACTACACGTTACGGCCACGCCTGAGTTCTATCAGCAGTCTGAACTTTGCCGAAATGGAAAGCTTCCATAATTTCTTTACGGGCAAGGAGAAAGGAAATACCTGGGGTAACAACCTTATCACCCTGGGCGGCTCAGGAAATGATATTTATAACCTGAACTATCACATGACTACCGAGCATCAAAATTACTTCGGTAAAAACCCCACGCTGGGGCATACCGAAATTCTTGGTACGTCAAACGTGGGTAAAACGGTAGTGATGATGACTAAGGCTTTCGCCGCCCAGCAGTTCGGAACGCCGGAGTCTTTTCCACCTGAGAGGAAATTAAAGAAGTTAACTACAGTATTTTTCGACAAAGATCGGGCAGCGGAACCCGGTATACGTTCAATGGGAGGTGCTTACTTTCGGGTGAAAGAAGGAGAGCCGACTGGCTGGAACCCTGCGGCTTTGCCACCAACCAAACGAAATATTTCCTTTATGAAAGACCTGGTGAGGCTACTTTGTACGCTTAACAGTGAGCCGCTTGATGATTACCAGAACCGCCTGATTTCTGATGCCGTTGAGCGCCTGATGCAGAGGTCAAACCGCTCTTATCCGATCAGTAAGTTGCGACCACTCATTCTGGAGCCTGATGATACTGAAACCCGGCGGCATGGGCTTAAAGCACGCCTGAATGCCTGGGTGCAGGGAGGGGAATTTGGCTGGGTGTTTGATAACCCGGACGATACGTTTGATGTGGACAACCTGGACGTTTTCGGTATAGACGGAACGGAGTTTCTGGATAACAAAGTACTTTCCAGCGCCGCTTCATTCTATCTCATCTACCGTGTCACCATGCTGGCTGATGGCCGCCGACTCCTTATCTACATGGATGAGTTCTGGCAATGGATTAACAACGAAGCGTTCAGAGATTTTGTTTATAACAAACTCAAAACCGCGCGTAAGCTGGATATGGTGCTTGTCGTAGCGACACAATCGCCGGATGAACTAATTAAATCACCTATCGCGGCTGCCGTTCGTGAGCAGTGCGCAACACATATTTATCTGGCGAACCCCAAAGCGAAACGTAGTGAGTACGTAGACGAGTTGGAAGTGAGAGAACTTTATTTTGACAAAATTAAAGCCATTGACCCGTTATCTCGTCAGTTCCTGGTCGTCAAAAACCCACAGAGGAAGGGGGAAAGTGATGATTTTGCGGCTTTCGCAAGACTGGATTTGGGAAAAGCGGCGTATTACCTACCGGTTCTCAGCGCATCGAAACCCCAGCTTGAACTGTTCGATGAAATCTGGAAAGAGGGTATGAAGCCGGAAGAGTGGCTTGATACCTATCTGGAACGTGCAAACCTGATTTAAGGAATCCCTATGAAAAAGCATATCGTTGCGGCACTTATCGCCTCTGTTACGGTTATTTCTGGTGCTCAGGCTGGTGTTCCCGTTGCCATTGATGCAAACCCTGAATGGGCTGTCGAAGCGCAGCGCTGGACAGAACGCCTCAAACAGTGGCAGGACACCGTGAACCACTACCAGAAACAGATTAATGCCTATAAGCAGGAGCTGCTGACCAAAACGGGCATTCGTGATGTTCAGGGACTGGTGCAGTCTGCGCAATCTGTCAGTAAGGAGCTGGAGAATATTTACGACCAGGGGAACTCCTTCATTGATGATTACATTAAGAACCCGGAAGCCACCCTGTCTGAGCAAGCCAGATCACTACTGGCCGATTATAAGGTGACAAACACCTGTAAGGGGCTGGGATATACGGGCGACCTGGTGCGGGGCTGTGAAGCCTCGTTCCTGTCCCAACTGGCGGGGATCGAGTACGGCAATAAGCTGGAAAGTAAACTGCGTGAAGATAATCAGGAAATGGCCGACCTTATCGACCAGGTGAAGAACGCCCAGGACACGAAAGCCACGCAGGACGCGACAAACGCTGTATCTCTGGCAAGCCTGAAATTTAACAAGCTCAAATTTCAGTATGAAATGTATCGCGATAAGCAGCGCGATCTTGCAGAATACAAGGAGAAAATGTTACAGGCTGCTTTCCAGGAGAAACAATTAGGGGCTGTTAATAAAGAAACTCCAGTTGTTGATTATAAGGCAGCATTTGAGCAGCAGAGTTATGAAATGAACTGAGGGGGCATTTTGAAAAAATATGGATTAGTTGCGGCGTTGGGGCTTACATTCTTTCTTACCGGGTGTGAAGAGGTTAAATCTGTAGACTGGTGGCAGTCTCACGTAGACGATGCAACGAAAAAAGTAGCTGAATGCAAAAAGTCTGGGAGTGATAGCGAAAATTGTAAAAACGCTAAGGAAGGTTTGTTTAGGTATAAGCAATTACATCCTAAGCATGTTGACTATAAAGATGCATTCAAAAATGTATTGGGTAAAGATGGAAGTTAAAAGGAGCCACTATGGCAACTTCTAGGTATTTCCAGGCCGCTCATGACGTTATTGTTAAAACTCTTGACCAGTCTTTGACTGGTCAGTTAGATAACTTTTCTTCAATAGCGTCTCAGTTGGGTAAGTATGGTATTTCCATTTATATATTGTGGTATGCTTATACCACAATAGTTGGGAAGCAAAAAACCGCAGTGCAGGATTTTTTATGGAATCTATGTCGATTCTGGTTAATTCTTGTTTTTGTCAAAAATATGGGGGGGTGGTTAGATAGTGCAACTCAGGCCATTGATGGGCTGAAGGAAACATTTGCAGGAGGTGATCCTTGGAAATGGGTTGACGAGCTTTGGGAGAAAGTTCAGCAGGTAGCTGCATATCTTATGTCCAAAGATACTTCGAAGTATGTGAAAACAGATGGGGCAATCGCATCTTTATTAACATATGCTGGAGGGATAATTGCATTATTGCTAACTTCAATAGTTTATCTCGCCGCCGAAGTTACTATTAAGATACTTACTATTACCGCGCCGTTGTTTATTATTTGTCTTTCATTTGGTTTTTTAAGGCAGATGTTTAATAGCTGGCTTCAGTTAATATTTAGCTCATGCTTCATATTCTTGTTTTGTGGACTGGCAATTAAAGCGGGAATGACGTTCCTTAATGGCATTCTGACAATCTCGATAGCTAACGCAGATGAATTAAATCTGATATCAACAGGTGCTCAGGCCGGGGTTGCAGGTGCATTTATGGCCTGGATTATCTGGCAAGCCAAAACCTATGCTTCCCAGCTCGCAGGGGTAGGTGTTGAAGGCGCGATGCAAGGGGCAGCCGCAATGGGGATTGGTGCTGGCGTGTTCGGCGCTTCCCGTATGGGGCGTAATCTGCTTGGTATGGGTAAAAATGCAGGGATTGGCGCATGGAAAGGCGTTCGCCGTCAGGATGGAGGGTTCAACCAGTCTCCTGGTGTATCCGGTAAGTTGGGGAATCTGACCGGGCAGGGCGTTAATATTGGCGCTAAGAGGCTTCGCCAGGCTGCGATAGATGCGGCGAAAAAGAAATATGGAGGTTAACCGATTTATTATTTAAATCTGTCAACTCTGAGTATTCCGCAGTAAATATTCACTCCTCTATTTAGGTTCTCACATTATGAAACTACTTATCACGGCTATCGTGACGCTTTGCCTTGTCGGATGCCAGGCGTCACATAAACAACCTCCGGTATCCGGAAAAAGCGAACCTGTTAATTCAGCAGAGGTAATGCGCAATGGGGTTTAAACTCTCAGGATTAAAACTTCCCGGTTTTAACAAGAAAAAAGAAGTAACAGACTCTTCAACTACTTTTGAAGAGAAAAATGTATTGATGCAGGAGAAAATGAACCGCATTTATAAATTCGGTGGTATTGCAGGAATTGCCGTAGGTGTGTTGTCTCTGCTGGCACTGAATGGAGCGCTACCGTTAAAGAGTACGGTTGTCGAAGCTTATCTTATTAATGGTGTCACTGGCGTTGCTGAAAGACTGACTTCTGTTAAAAAAGAAAACCTCTCTGAAAATGAAGCGCTGGCGAAATACTTCATTACTCAGTATGTGAAGCGTCGTGAAGGGTATAACTATTTCAGTCTCCAGCATGATTATGATTATGTTCTGTTATACAGCGCTGAGAATGTGGCGACGGATTACAACGCTTTAATCAACGGCAACCAGTCACCAAAGGTTATTTATAATAAAGCGGAAAAAACCGCATCTGTTCAGGATAATCCGTCCGTGATTATCAGTCCGTCATCCCGGCGCGATGATAAGGATATGGGAGCATATATCCGGTTTAAATTAACCATTCGAAATGTCGCGACAGGCCAGGATGATTATGAATACTGGAACGTCCGGTTGACCTACCGTATTGAACCACAGGTCGAAATGGCATCGGGTGACCGAAACAATAACCCGCTTAAATTCGTTGTAACGAGCTATGTACGCGATAAAGAAGTGAAAGGGTGAAAACTATGAAAATGAATAAAGGAGCGCTAATTGTGGCGCTTCTGTTGGTGTCGCACGTCTGCCATGCAGCCGTTACGCCAGCAGCCAGCCGTTTTGATCCCCGTAATCAGATTGTCAGTTATAACCCGCAAAACACGACAGTCATAAACAGTGCGGTTGGCTATACAACCACACTGGTATTTGACGAGGATGAAACGGTCATCAGTGCCAGAACCGGCTTTCCCCAGGGCTGGGAAGTGAACAAAGAAGATAACCTGGTGTATCTCGAAGTGAAGCCCGTCAAACAGACCGTACAGAAGAACAGTACCGATGACAATGGCAACCAGTCTTCAGAGGTGGTCAGTGTAGCCCTTGATCCTGAAAACGACCTGGAACGCTGGCGAACAAACCTGTTTGTTCGCACAACAAAACGTAATTACAGCATGGAGCTGAACGCCCGAACGTTCCGGCAGCCGGATAAGATCGCGTTTGTTGTTAATTACCAGTACCCGCAGGAACGCCGGAAGGAGCAAGCCGAAATCGAGAAGAAACGGATTGAGGCTCTTAACAAGCGGCAGGAGGAGCAGGCAATCAACCGTTCTCTTGAAAATGCGAAGTCGCCCAAGAACTGGGATTACTGGAAGCGGGTAGCTGACGGCAGCCAGTCAATCAGCCCGGATTATGCGTATGACGATGGCCGCTATACCTGGTTTGGCTTCAGCCCCCTGAAGAAAATCCCCAGCGTCTTTGTTATGAGCGGCGAACAGGAAACGCTGACTAACCCGGTAGTCAAAAACAGCGGTAGTTTCACCGTTGTTGGTGTTCCTGTAGACCAGCGCTTTGTTTTGCGTATGGGAAATCAGGTTGTTGGGGTTGAAAACCGGGGCTTTGGCAAAGTCCGTCTTCCGGCAGGAGATACCGTTTCCCCGAACGTTGAGAAAGAGGTGATCCAGTGAGCGAACAGGAAAATAAAATCCCGACCGCTGTAGAAATTGAACAGGCACTACGGGAACGGCATCAGAAAGAAATTGAGCAAAACGATAAAACGGATAAGGGAGATGAAGATGACGGTAAATCAGTAAAACGCCTGGGTATCGAGAAGCTTAAAAAATCGCGTAAGGGGCTGGTGATTATTGTGGCCGCTTTCCTTCTGCTGGCCGCCGGGGTGTCTGTCTACTATATCCCGTCGATTATTCGTGCAATGTCCAGCGGTGATGATAAGCCTGCCAGTAATGCGGTATCTACTGGTTCAGTAAAACGCGCGACAGGACTCAGCGATGATGTTGATCCATTCAACACCAGGGAAGAACCGGCTAAGACGGAAGAACGGAAGGAAAGCAGCGGCAAAGCGGAAACGCCACCGGAAAAAGTACAACAAAACTTCAGTCGTGCGCTGGATGTGGCCTATGGGGGGAGCAGCTCTGCTTCCTCAAATTCCGGTGGTAGCTCATCAACGGCCAGCAATACCAGGAACGAGGGGGACGGCAGTGACAAACAGGCAGAGGTTCAGCCTGTTAATGCAGGGCAACCCGCGCAGCTTTCTAAAATTACGCGCGTTCCTTATGACCCTAACCTTTTCATTCCTGAAAATACCGCGATTAAGTGCTCGCTGGACAGACGATTTATTTCTGATCTGGCTGGCAAGCTGGTCTGTACGATTAATGAGGACGTATACAGTGCAAACAGGAATGTAAAGCTAATTGAAAAGGGAACAGCCGCATATCTGATGTATAAAACGGGCACGTTCAATCATGGTCAGGGAGCCGTGTTTATCGCTGCTACGAAGCTTAGAACACGTAAGGAACCTTTCATTGATATTCCGCTGATTGATACACAGGCGGCGGGAGCGCTGGGTGAGGCCGGGGCTTCAGGCTGGATTGACACACATTTTGCAGATCGCTTTATGGGCGCGATGATGGTTGGCATGATCCCCGATGTGGCACAGGCCGCAAGTGGAGCGGCTAAAAGTAATAAAGACAATCAGACCGACTATACAGCTAACAGTCGCCAGGCTTTTGCTGATATAGCACGCGAAGCGTTTGCAAACAGCGTAAATATCCCTCCAACGCTTTATAAAAACCAGGGGGAAATCATTACTCTGATCGTTGGTCAGGATTTGGATTTCTCCAGCATCTACAAATTAAAAATGGTGGGTACCCGGAGGTAATTTGATAACGCTGGATATCAAAGAGTTTTCAATGCTGTTAGGAATAAGGGAAAGCGAAATATACCATCATATTCGTAAGGGCATACCAATAAATGGCGTTCCTTTCCCCAAACCACTGAAACAAATCAAAACGCATCGATTTAATTACGAAGAAGTCATGCGTTTTATTGAAGATCTTAAAGGAAAAGGTGAATTATGAAGGATGCAGAGAACAGACATATTGTTTATGAAATAATAGATGAATACTTCCACCACTGGCTTAATGAAGTCGATGGTTTAACTGAAATCGCGGTAAATCGGCCTGATGAACTGTTTGTTAAAGTGAGTGGGAAATGGCAGCAGCATGAATTAAAAATGGATTTTAAAGATTGTATGTCATTTGCAGGGGCAATTTCTGATTATCATGATGGTGGGTCGGTTACGCCAGAATATCCCTTACGTTCTGTTACGCTCCCCGGAGGGGAGCGTGTACAAATAGTTATTCCCCCGGCAACGGAACGGGAAACGGTGTCTATTACAATCCGTAAGCCGTCCAGTGTGTTTATCGACCATGATACCTTTGTTAAACAAGGGTTTTACTCAAGGCTAAATCAAGGGGGGAAATTCAGGGATAAAGAAGATGAATTATCTTCAATGTTTAAAGATAATTGTTTTGAACAATTTGTCCCTGAATGCCTGGTTAAGGGTAAAACGATGGTATTTTGTGCCGGAACGGGGGCGGGTAAAACCACCTTTGCAAATGCCTGTCTTCAGTACATACCCCATCATTTACGATGTATTTCAATTGAAGATACAGATGAAGCAAAGTTCAGGTTCCACAAAAATCATGTGAAATTGTATTACCCGTCAGAAGGGGAAAGTAGCACTGTCAGTTCCGCTTCTCTTTTACGTTCTGGTTTTCGTATGAACCCGGACAGAATCCTCATGACTGAGGTTCGCGGCGCGGAAGCCTGGGATTTTCTCAAAGGCTCAAGTTCCGGCCATGCAGGGAACCTTACAACCGTCCATGAGAGCACCCCTGAAGATGCTGTGCTTGGACTGGTTCAACGGTGCTATATGAACCCTGAATGTCAGAATTTGCCTTATAACATTATATTGCGGAGGGTGTTAAGCAACGTCGATGTGATTATGAGTATTAAGTACATCGATGAGGAAGATAACCGATTTGCATCGGGTATTTACTATCGTGATATTCATTTTCAGGAATACTTTGAAAAGCTGAAGGAGTGATTATGTCTCTGAAACTACCCGATAAAGGCCAGTGGGCTTTTATCGGTCTGGTTATGTGTCTTGTGACGTATTATACTGGCTCAGTTGCTGTTTACTTCCTGAACGGAAAAACGCCGCTTTATATATGGAAGAATTTTGATTCCATGCTGCTGTGGCGGATAATAACAGAGAGTAATATACGGACAGATATCAGGTTAACCGCAATCCCCTCTCTTTTATCAGGTATGGTTTCGTCTCTCATTGTGCCTGTTTTTATTATCTGGCAACTGAATAAAACGGATGTTGCTCTTTATGGTGACGCGAAGTTTGCCAGTGATAATGATTTAAGAAAATCGAAACTTCTGAAATGGGAGAAAGAAAACGATACTGATATTCTTGTAGGTGCATATAAAGGTAAATACCTGTGGTATACCGCACCAGATTTTGTATCACTTGGCGCAGGAACCCGCGCAGGTAAAGGGGCTGCAATAGGTATTCCAAACCTGCTGGTCAGGAAACATTCCCTGATTGCATTAGATCCAAAACAGGAACTGTGGAAAATCACCAGTAAGGTACGTGAAAAACTGCTGGGTAATAAGGTCTATCTTCTTGACCCTTTCAACAGTAAAACGCATCAGTTTAACCCGCTTTTCTATATTGATTTAAAAGAAGAGAGCGGGGCTAAAGACCTGCTGAAGCTGATTGAGATCCTGTTCCCGTCTTACGGTCTGACCGGAGCGGAAGCACACTTTAATAACCTCGCGGGGCAGTACTGGACGGGGCTGGCAAAATTGCTTCATTTCTTTATTAACTACGACCCCTCCTGGCTTGGTGAGTTCGGGCTTAAACCTGTTTTCTCAATTGGTTCTGTAGTCGATTTGTACAGCAACATCGACCGGGAGCTGATACTCAGTAAGCGAGAAGACCTGGAGGGAACAAAAGGACTTGATGAAAACGCGCTGTATCATCTGCGCGATGCCCTGACCAAAATCAGGGAGTATCACGAAACCGAAGACGAACAACGTTCGAGTATTGATGGTTCGTTTCGTAAGAAAATGAGTCTGTTTTATCTTCCGACTGTTCGCAAATGTACAGACGGCAATGATTTCGACCTTCGCCAGTTGCGCCGGGAAGATATCACTGTTTATGTTGGCGTTAATGCTGAAGATATGTCCCTGGCCTATGACTTCCTCAACCTGTTCTTTAACTTCGTTGTGGAAGTCACGTTACGAGAAAACCCTGACTTTGACCCGACACTGAAACATGACTGTCTGATGTTCCTGGATGAGTTTCCGTCTATTGGTTACATGCCAATCATTAAAAAAGGTTCGGGTTATATTGCCGGGTTTAAACTCAAACTTCTGACGATTTACCAGAATATCAGTCAGCTTAATGAAATCTATGGTGTTGAAGGTGCCAAAACGCTGATGAGTGCGCATCCCTGCCGGATTATCTACGCTGTCAGTGAAGAAGATGACGCTAAAAAGATTTCGGAAAAGCTGGGCTATATCACCACCAAATCGACAGGTTCAAGCAAGACAAGCGGACGCTCAACGTCGAAAAGCAGTTCAGAAAGTGAGGCGCAGCGCGCCCTTGTGCTCCCGCAGGAGCTGGGAACGCTGGATTTTAAAGAAGAATTTATCATTCTTAAAGGTGAAAACCCGGTTAAAGCTGAGAAAGCCCTCTACTTCCTCGACCCGTATTTTATGGACAGGCTGATGATGGTAAGCCCCAAACTTACCGAGTTAACCGCCTCTCTGAATAAGACTAAAAAAGTATTGGGTGTTAAAGGGCTTAAATATCCTTCTAAAGAAAAAATGCTCTCCGTCGGTGAGCTGGAGTCAGAGGTTTTACTATGAAAAAAATGTTAATGGTCAGTGTCCTTTTTCTCTCTGCCTGTTCCTCTCCGCCTGAACCACCACAGGTTGACTGGGAACAGAATCCTGAAACGGTGAATACACAATTAATGGACTGGCAACCGACATACTCAGTTATTAAATCAGACAAGGTTAATTCATCGTGGGTTAAGGTTATCCATAATTTCAGGCCTGAAAACCGCCTTTACGATGATGCTGTTTTTTATTCTGTTGCACATTCTGATTCAGTGATTGTTGAAACCAGTAACGGAACAGACTTTTTCACAGCTAAAAACTGGTTGAGGGCGAACGGTGCAAACGGTGTCATACAGTATCGTTATAAAATGAACTGTTTTTCTTGCCGGACTACCAGTGTTTATTTATCACGATAACGCCGGATTAATAAAATTCTTGTAATTTTATTGAGCCGGGGTTGAACAACCGCAGGGCGTTAGTTGCCCGTTATCCATGAGGTGTATATGAAAAAGACCGTAACCACGGCAGTGCTGCTTTGTGCGTTCGCTGCCGGAACTGCTCATGCTGAGGAAAAGGCCGACCCGAACGATCCATGTGCAATGGTGTTATGCCTTGCCGGAAAACTTGACGGAAGTAGTCCGGCAGAATGTGACCCGATGTATAAAAGTTTTATGTCAATCAGGAAAAAGAATAAACATGGTTTTTTACCCGATCACACGGCAGATGCCAGAAAGAAAAAACTAAATGAATGTCCTGCGGCTGATGCAGGTACAGTAAGTAAAATTATTTCAAGCTTTGGCCGATTGAAAAACTTTTAATTCTGTTTGATTTAATTCTGATGTGAATACGCAAGTTTCAGGTTTGAGACTGGAACTTGCGAACATTTTTTACAGGGGTGGGAGGATGAAAATTATTAACGTACCTGATGCAAGAAGTGTGAGAATTGCCGGAATTGAAATTATCGATAGTGTCAAATCGGTCGCTTCTGTTTTTACTGAAATTTTGTTGTTTATGGTCTGGTTTCCGGCAATTGTCTATGGGCTTTATCGTTTTGTTATCGTTTTGTGGGATGCTTCCTTAAAGCCGCAATCGCTCATTGAGTTTATTAATTTCATGGTTGAGTTATACAGCTATGTACTTCCTTCGTTGGCTGTTATCGCAGTGGCTTTAGTCGTCGTTTTATCCATTTTTAAAAGACTCTCAGCAATATGGGAGGGAAGAAAGCAATGAGACATTTTTTTAATGTTCTTTCCTTTGCTGTTGCCCTGTTGCCAGCTACATTGTGTGCTGCTCAGATTCAGGGGAAAGTTATTCGCGTTCTCGATGGAGATACCATCGAAGTTAAAACACTACCCGCGAAAATTGTTGTGTATGAAGTTCCGATTCGAGTCCGATTGATAAATATCGATGCACCGGAAAAAAAACAACCCTTTGGTCGCTGGTCAACCAATCAACTTAAAGCCCTGCTGGCAGGGCAATCAGTTACCGTCTCTTATACGCAAACAGATCGCTACGGGCGAGTCCTGGGACGAGTGGTGACAGCGAACGGCACTGAGGCTAACCGCCAGCAAGTGCTAAAAGGGGCTGCATGGGTTTATGACAGGTACAACACCGATAACTCATTACCGGCTCTGCAACGGGAAGCTCAGACACAGAAGCGCGGCCTGTGGGCTGACAGTAATCCCGTTCCTCCGTGGGAGTGGCGTCATAAACAAAACTGACGCGCTTCGCTTGTCCAACCCCTCCTCTGCCTGAAGAAAATCTTCAGGCAACGTCACGGTTTTTAATATACATGGTGCGCATATGGGTAAATTAACTCTGGTAGAGCAGGCTTTACGGCTCCATAAAGAATATTACGGTGAAGATAATTTTGGTACTGTCGTAAAGGATTGTGATTACTATCCTAAAGTGGCAGAGATTTTTATAAACAGAAAGAATCGTAAAATTTATTCGAATCTTGATATCGAACCCGTTGCTTCAACCGTCGTTCATACGGGAAGTAGCCCTGTTATGGCTAAAGCCGGGAGGATTAAAAAGCTTATGTTTAAAGATGGTTCGGGAGCATACCGGATTCATCTTGGTCAAAATGAAGTGGTTCATATTATTCGCTTCATTCTTAACTCTAAAGTCAGAATGGAGTACGCAGTTGGCACAACCAAAAGTATGTCGATGCTTCATAATCTTTGCGAAGCTGGACGCGCTAAATTAAACCGCTCTTTACCCCGTAAAGGTATCTGGAAAATCGGGTGTTACGACGGCGTTTATTATCACGGTAAGGCAAGGAAGGAAGAAATAGAAAACGCTTTACGTTTTTCTGTTCATCCAAAGTTTAATGAGCTGGAGAATGACTTTAATCAGTTCTTTTCGGATATTGATTTCTACACCCGTTATGGTCAGTCAGGAATGCGAAAAGTGCTTTTTACTGGTCCTCCGGGCACAGGGAAAACGACTATCGCAAAAGCTTTGGGGGCAAAATATCAGGATAAATATGTATTTGTTTATGCTGATGATTACTTTAAAGATGTTTGCTATGCCGCAGCTCAAAAGAAAATACCCGTTATCATAATAGCTGAAGAGGTTGATGAACTTTATCGGGCTGATGCCGGAACGTTAAGTTTTCTTGATGGGGCTGATACACCGCGAAATCTTGCCGGGACATATGTTATTTTTTCAACGAACTATCCTAACCGGATTGATCCGCGCATCAGAAAACGCCCTGGCAGAATTGACAGAATCATATCTGTAGGTGCTTTTCGGACTAAAGCCGCTGCCGCTTGTGCCAAAATGTACTTACCAGACGATATAAATATTGACCTTAAAGAACTTGGCGCGGTGCTGGACAGAACGACTCCTGCTGAAATAAAGGAGATAATAAATATTGCTATTGGCATGATTCGCGGAACAAAAAACGAATTAACAGTAGATGTAATCAAGAATGCGCGTGCCTTTTTGAAAGGAACCCTTGACCTTAGTGTGCAGGAGGCAGAAGAAGACATAGAGGAAAGGGAAGAAATCTTTAAAAAGAATGGTGCGCAGCCTGACTATTCAAGTTACCTTGAGGATTGATTAATGAGACTTTTTATTGCAGAAAAACCGTCTTTAGCAAAGGCTATTTTTGAAGGACTGGGCGGAAATCCCAATACAGAAAAGAAAAACGGCTATTTTGAACACGGTTCTGATGTCGTTACCTGGTGTTATGGTCATATGCTGGAGCTTTACGACCCACAGGATTATGACGACAAATATTCCAACTGGCGTTATAGTGATTTACCCATTAAAGCGGTTTATCCGCCAAAATATAAAATCAAGCCTGAATCAGAAGCACAGACCCGCATTATTTTGTCTCTTATCGATAAAGCCGACAGCATCGTTCATTCAGGCGACCCCGATGATGAAGGATGTTTGCTGGTTGATGAGATTCTGGGTTATGCCGGAAACAAGAAACCCGTCCAGCGACTGCTTGTTGCCGACCTCAACCTTGCGCCAGTGCAAAAATCACTGTCGAATTTACAACCTAACGATAAATTTCGCGGTATGACGTTAAGCGCCCTGGCGCGTTCCCTGTGCGATCAGGGTTTTGGCTATAACATGACGCGGGGATGTACATTAAAAGGCCGTGAGAAGGGCTATGACGGCGTTCTGAACGTTGGCCGGGTACAAAGTGCCGTTCTTGGTCTGGTGAACATGCGCACGCTGGCGAACCAGAATCACACAGAAAGCTTTTATTACGATGTATTCGCCAGTCTGTCGATGAACGGGCATCAGATTAAGGCGAAATATCAGACAACAGACGACGATCAGATAGACGAGAAAAAACGCCTGATCTCCGAAGCTCAGGCCGCGCATATTGCCGGACGTGTTACGGGTAAGGATGCTATTGTTACTATCGCGACGACAAAGCCGGAAAATAGCAAGCCTCCGCTTCCGCTTAACCTTTCCACGCTTCAGCAGCTCTGCGCAAAGCGATTTGGTTATTCTGCAAAAGATACGCTCGATGTGATGCAGGGGCTGTATGAAACTCACAAGCTTCTGACCTATCCACGTTCTGACAATCGCTATCTTTCAGATGAGCATTATTACCAGGCCGGAGATATTGCCACTGCTATAGCGGCCACCGTACCCGAACTGGCGTCTGCGATCGTAGATATGGATAAAGGCCAGAAACACAAAGCCTTTAATGCCAGTAAGATTGAGGCGCACCACGCCATCATCCCGACGACAAAAAGCGGAGCCGGTATTCAGCTTAATGAAAAAGAGCGGAACGTTTATAACCTGGTGTCCGTCTACTTTATCGGGCTGTTCTACCCGGATGCGATCCGCAACAAGACGAAAATCCACTTTGATATTAAGGGGGATACCTTTACGGCCACACAGAGCGTTCTGGTACAAAAGGGCTGGGAAGCGCTGGGTAAGGATAGTGATGACGAGGACGAAACCGAAGATGCCGGAACGGACGGTTTTGACCTTTCATTGCTGAAATTTAATGACAGCGGCCTGTGTGAATCGGCAGACGTGGACAAGAAAAAGACTACACCACCTCGCTATTTCACAGAGTCAACGTTACTGGCCGCCATGACGAGTGCGGCAAAATTCATTGATGATCCGGCTCTCAGAAAGGCGCTGGAAGCGAAAGACGAGGGCAGCAGTGATCGTGGCAGTATCGGAACGGAAGCCACCCGCGCGGGTATTCTTGAGAAACTGGCGGCAAATACCGGGCTTATCTCCATCGAAAAAGAAAAGGGGTATTCGGAGCTGGTATGGAAAACCACAAAACAAGGCCAGGAGTTTTGCGCTGCACTGCCTCCTGAAATCACTAAACCGGATATCTCCGCTCTGTGGGCTGAAAAGCAGTCTCAGATCAAAGCCGGAGAGCTGACAGTTGAGGAGTTTATTAAGGAAAATGATGAGTACGTCCAGGGGTTAATCGACGAGCTGGACAGGAACGGAATTTCGATTTCTTCAAATGCCACGCCCTGCCCGGTTTGTAACAACGGTTTCCTGCGTAAGCGTAAGGGGCAAAATGGCTTTTTCTGGGGATGCTCCTGCTACCCTGAATGCAAGACAACATTCCCGGACAAAGACGGCAAACCGGATATGGAAGCAAAATCCAGATCAGAAGGTTCCATGTCCCGGCTCGAAGCCCCCTGCCCTTCATGCAGTAAAGAAATTATTATCCGGCCTAAAGGCTTTTTCTGTTCCGGGTGCGAGTTTAAAATCTGGTCTGAAGTGTCAGGAAAAAAACTGACACAAAATCAGGTTGAGACATTAATCAAAAAAGGTAAAACCGGAGAGATTAAAGGCTTTACCAGTAATAAAACCGGGAAAAAGTTTGACGCTGCAATTGTTTTGCAGGATAAAACTACGGGTAAACTTGGGTTTCAGTTCAGTAAAAAATAAGGATTAACTCGATGAGTGAAAATGAAACGTTTGACGCAACAAAAAAGCTACTCCTGAATATTCGCTCTGTTCGTGTTTTTGCGCGAGAAACCAGCTTTGAACAACTGCTGGAAATGCAGGAAAAGCTTAACGCCGTGATCGAAGAACGTCGTGAAGAAGCAGAGCGTGAGGCAGCAGAACGCGCAGAGCGCGAAAGAAAGCGCCAGGAACTGCTCCAGTTGATTGCCGGAGAAGGTTTTTCACCGGAAGAACTGCTTGGCCTGTCCGAAGATGCGCAAAAAACACGCAAAAAGACGTTGCCAAAAGCGCCGCCTAAATATCAGTTTGATGAAAACGGCGAAACGAAATACTGGTCTGGTCGTGGCCGGACACCAAAACCAATCGACGAAGCGTTAAAAGCTGGCCGTTCTCTTGATGAGTTTCTCATCAAAAAAGATGCTTCCAGCACTGCTGGTGACGAACAGTAATCTAACAAGCCTCTGACACTGCGTCAGAGGCTTTTTTTTAGCAAAAAGGGCGCGGGGGGTTATGGTGAAGAAATCTTTGGATATCTTCGCGGGGATAAGGGAAGTAGTCTCTGATATCTTTGGTTTCTAACTTACCAGTGCAGTGATACGTCTGAAAATAGATCCACTCTGCTATTGTTTTGTAGATGTGATTTCCCATGTTCGCGCTTTGAGAACCATACTGCATGACTTGTGCATCCAGGTCATTACACATCTCCGGCGGAGTGAGTACATGATATGTCCTGCATAACAGCGGGCGGTAATTGTAGATTGAGCATGTTCCCTTCTCAGACAAAAACGGACATTTTGACTCATGCCCGGTCGTAAGCGGGTTGTCTCTGGCAGTAAGTTTACTTGCTTGTGCAATATGTGTTGCCTCAAGCGCGGTTAAATGAACATCCATTTTACAGCACGAAGAGCACCCCTTTTGACAGGAGGTAAACGTGCTCACAAATTCTTTGTTAAAACGATCCAAAAAGGCGTACATCTGTTTTAACTTGAGGTAAATATTACCGGATTGAGTATTGAGTTTATTTATGAGTGCCTTTAACTCATCGAAATACTTATCAGGTACGGGTTTCAGATTGGTATAGCCGGGTAATGTTTCGCCTGGCTCCAGGTGGATCACTGAGTTAGGTTTGATATCCATTGCTTTTGCTTCCTATATTCTTCTCGCGCTGGTTGTTCATTTGACACTAAAACAAGCGTCATACAATGGCAAGGTGTCAAGCCCAGCAGTAAATCACGCTTGCCAGCAAACCAGTTTCCTGCAGCCGGTTTGGCCGTTGATTTTTGCCAGCAATATTACCCGCTCGATGCCCGCCCTGGGCGTGAAATTGCCAGCAAAAAAGATTGCCGCTATCAAAGGTGTGGTTTATATTATCTGTATCGTACGATACAGATAATGGAGAAGCTTAATAGATGACTGAAAAAATCACTGACGAGGAACTGGTAGATTTGTTGGAGGCGCTCAAAAGAGCACATGGTATGGGCGTTTGTTCAAAGGCGGTTAAGCTGGCACAGCGTTGCGCTGATGTGTTCCCTGCTATTGTTGCAGAGTTACAGGAATATCGGAACGCCGCTAAGCGAACTTCAGCATGACAAGAGCCACGGAACGCGCTTACAGCGAGCTACAACAGGCGTTTGATTTCTATAACCAGCGCCTTTTTGACGGCGAACTCCCTGACTGTCTGATTACGTTCCAGCGCGGCAAGAACACAATGGGCTATTTCAGTTACAGGCGCTTTGTTGCTGCTGACGGCAGCGGCAGGATGATTGATGAAATCGCCCTCAATCCTGAATACTTCCCGGTGTACCCGCTTATTGAAGTCATGCAAACGCTGGTTCATGAGCAGTGCCATATGTGGCAGTACCACTACGGCAACCCGTCGCGTAAGACGTACCACAATGCGCAGTGGGCGGCAAAAATGGAAAGTATCGGACTTATGCCCTCCTCCACCGGGAGACCTGGTGGTGCGAAAGTCGGCCAGAAGATTAATGACTATCCGATCCCTGGTGGCCGCTTCCAGCGCGTCACACTGGAACTGTTCCAGGGGCAATTTGCTTTGAGCTGGTTTGATCGCTTCCCTGTCCAGGTCGAACAACAAAAAGATATGACCGCCGTAATAGAGCAATGGCGCGAAACGCTTGCTCTGGCGCATCAAAATGCTGAGGCCGGGATTGATATAGAAGCGGTGCTTTCTATGGCTCTGCTGCCGTCAGTGTCACCGCAGAACGGGAGCCATTCAGATGATATGGCCGGGAGCAATGACAATGATTTGTCAGTTGCAGCATTTGAGGACAAGCCAAAACGAAATAAAGTTAAATATCAGTGTCGCGGGTGTGGCGCTGCCGTGTGGGGCAAAGCCGGACTGAATATTGAATGCGGCGATTGCGAGCTGGCTTTCATCGAAAATTAATTGCCAGCAAATTTTCCCGGTCACATCTGTTGGCCAGTGTTTTTTGCCAGCAAAGTTTCTTCCCGGGTTCGCGCCGGCAGCGCAAAAATGACAGCAAAAGAGGGGTATCATGGGGCATTACACAATCAGAACGAATGACGACGAAGATCAGGCCATTAAAAAGGCGCAGGAAGCGACCGGACAGGCATCAGCCAGCAAAACCTTTATGACGGCTATCCTTGAGCTTCAGCGTAACAGAGACGAGATGGCGCAGCTACGGCGTGAACTGGCGCAGGAAAAAGCGCGGAGTCAGGAGCTGGTATCATCGGTAAAACAATTCCGTTCCAGCCTGAACAATCTGTTTGATCTGGCTGACAACCCTTAAATAACAAGGAGCGAAACGTGCATACCACAAATGCGATTATCCTGTGCCTGGTGTCATATCCCTGCATCGTTGCATGGGTTATCTATAAAAACAGATTTGTCGATTACTTGTTTTTAACTCTGCTTGCTTGTTTGGGGAGCATTTTTTCAGTCGTATTGTATAAACAGCCCGACTACTCATTGACCATATATCAGGCCGTTGCTGTCGGCTATGCTGCCGTGATCATGCCAACGGTGTTAGTTTTGAGTGTCGTTAATATCTTCATGGGAAAAGCAGAGAGAACGTGCAAATGAATACACTGGCTGCACTGGAAAATACGTTTCGTGATATGAGAAAGCATGGCTGCCAAACAGTCATGGTCACGCAGTCTTTAGCTGATTTTGGCCGCTACAGCTATAAACCGCGCCCTGCATTTCAGGACTGGATCGAACGGCTGAAGACTGGCGAACGTCTGCCGCGAGGCCGTTACTTTGTTGGCAAGAAGCCTGGTGGCCGCCTGGTGCTCATTGATGAATTGGGGGGAACATGGACAGAAAAAGTAACAGTGATTCATACCAACGCTGGATGATAGAGAAGGCTGACAAAAGGGAAAGGACGCAAATCAGTATGTCGTTCGTAAAGATGAAGGACGTACTTTTTAACGTGCTGGCTATCGGTACTGTTTTAGCAGCCCTGGTGGTGATCTTTTATGAAGTGCAAAGCAGCTTATAAATTGATGGCCGTTGACAATGAATGTCATACTACCTGACCGGGCAATGCCGGAAGATTTCTTTCACGGGTGATGGTTTGTGATCCCGGCATTGTTCCGGCGCTCTCTCGTAAATTCTCGCGCCCAATCCCCCTCGCAAAACCTCAGAATTCACGTAACGCACCGCGATTTCGGCAACCATCAACCCTAACGTCCTTATGTTGTTGGGTTTGCCGCAGAACAATTTATTCATTTAAAATAGATTTAAACGAAGCGGGAAACCGCAGACGTAAAAAAACCGACTGGTGAGGTCGGCTTTTTTACGGTTCCGGTGCGAGCTGGTAACTCAGCCCGGAAGGGAAACTCTCTACAACTGACAATAGTATGATAATCCGTGAAGCCTGATTATGCAATATGACGGGCAGTGACTGTGCGTTAACGGTTTGCCTGAACGTTAGATAAACGTATAATCAGAGGGTTAGCTCTGTGGTGAGTCTCTCCCTGCATTCCGCTAAATGCGGCATGAACAGGTTCAAAGTCCTGACAGGTAATACAGGTGGTGCTGGTTATCTGTGCTCTGGCAGGAGTGAGACTCTCTACAACTGACAAGACGAAGAGAAGCCGTGGTGACAGGCAGTGTAAGAGCAAGCCACGGTGTCTTTACTCCATTTATGGAGAAAACGGATGATTAACCTGTTAATCATCGTTCTGAGGGCGGTAGCGGCGCTTGCAAACGCGCTGATTGCCATTCTGGAACTGATCCGCCAGTTCATCGACTAATGAACACGGAAACGTAATTAAGGCCGGAGGAACACCACCTCCGGCCTTTAATAAAAATATAGTTTAGTTACAACATTCACTAGTCTGTACTAACCACCACACACCTGACCTTCTGCGCACAAGTTACCTTTAATCACTCCTAAACAGGCATTTCATGAAACTCCCCTGTTCTTGCATCGGTAACAGGGGTCTGACGCTCAGTGGAACGAAAACTCACGTTAAGCAACGTTTTCTGCCTCTGACGCCTCTTTTAATGGTCTCAGATGTCCTTTGGTCACCAGTTCTGCCAGCGTGAAGGAATAATGGCCGAGCATATTGATATGTCCGTGGCAAAGCGGGGAGAGGCGTGCGATATCTTCATCATTCAGTGTTTCACCCTGCGCCCGGAGATGATCCAGGGCTGCCTGCATATAAATAGTGTTCCATAACACGACGGCGTTAGTGACCAGCCCCAGTGTGCCCAGTTGATCTTCCTGACCGTCGGTATATCGTTTTCTTATCTCACCTTTTTGACCGTGACAGATGGCTCTGGCAACGGCATGGCGACTTTCTCCCCGATTAAGCTGGGTCAGAATGCGCCGGCGGTAATCTTCATCATCAATATAATTAAGCAGATACAGCGTTTTGTTGATGCGCCCCACTTCAATGATTGCCTGAGTCAGTCCGGAAGGACGTTCACTTTTCAGCAATGAACGGACCAGCACTGAAACCTGTACTTTGCCCAGCTTCAGGGAGCCAGCGGTCCGGATCATTTCGTCCCACTGAGGGGTTCTAGGGATTTTCCGTCCAAAAACGACAAAGTGCTCTGGAGGCCCCGCCGTCTGTGGCCTCCAGAGGGGTATTACTTTTTTCGAGATCCCTATTTGGGCTCTGTTTGAGTAAGATTTAGTCTTTTTGGGCTAAATCCATGGCATTCGAAGAACGTGTCCAAATCTTGTCCGAGGCAGAACAAGATGAGTTATATGGACCCCCCGCTTTCACCTCCGCCGACCAACGCTTCTTTTTCTCGCTGAACGATAAGGAACTGGCGATCGCTAAAAGCCTCCGTCATCGGGGCCAGCGTTACATGCTGGTGGTACTGCTGGGCTATTTC
The DNA here is from genome assembly GCF_055796175.1 of Pseudocitrobacter sp. 2023LY-00077. Taxonomy (NCBI): domain Bacteria; kingdom Pseudomonadati; phylum Pseudomonadota; class Gammaproteobacteria; order Enterobacterales; family Enterobacteriaceae; genus Pseudocitrobacter; species Pseudocitrobacter sp. 2023LY-00077. The sequence continues at coordinate 35,155 of NZ_JBSPEI010000078.1, forward strand.
AAAGCCAAGCCGGTGGTGCTGAATCCCGGCTTTCATCAGATCAAGCAGGACCTCAAATACGTTTATCAAACCGTTCTACCAGGCCCAGGCTGTAGACCCTTTAATCTCACGCCAAAAGAGAACGAACGGATTTACCAACGTGTTTTCCAGCTCTGCAACTACCAGCGCTGGAATGTCAAAGACCATGGAGCGGCGTTGAGAGATTACTTATCCCAGCAAGCCAGAGCCTGGACAGCGCCTAGGCACCTCTTCGATGCGGCCAATGAATATTGTTCGGGGCAGAAGATCGCAATCCCTGCCTACAGCACGCTGCAAAAGATCATCAGTCAGGTGGTGGGAGACGAACAGGAACACATGGCCGCGCACCTTGAGCGTGCAATGTCACGCGGTCTTAAGCAAGCACTGGCGGAGCTCGTGAACGGCACAGGTCCACTGCCGTTCCGACAGTTGCGACAATCGGCTCGTAACTTCACCGGAACCGAGTTGGAGAAAGAACTGATTGTCTATCGCCATATCCAGCATTGGATGCCGGAAGTGGATCTGCTGTTGAGCACGCTATCACTGTCGCAGAAAAATCTGCAACACCTGGCAGAGAAAGTCGACTACTACGGTGCCAAACTGAAACGTCAAACCGTAGGCAGCCAATGGCTGTATTTATTGTGCTATCTTCAAACGCGATGGCAGCAAGCGCTGGAACGTATTGCCGATGGCTTTGTGCATCATGTCAGACAGACCAAACAGAAGGCAAAGGATTATGCGCAGGAAGCGGTGTTTAAGGATTGGCAAAAAGCAGCTAAAAATGTCAGCAAGGCAGCTGAAGTACTGCACCTGTTCATTGATGACAGCATTGATCTGCAACTACCGTTTGCAACAGTAAGACAGCAAGCACTGAGCCTGCTGACCAAAAGGGATCTGGAATCTGTATGTCTCTTCCTGAACGAGCAGCGACGATCGGTCGATGAAGCCATGTGGCAGTACTGCGACGAGAAAGAAAGTCTGCGGAAAGGTTTGCTGCGAGAGTTGTTCCTATGTCTGCGCTTCGAAGGCTGCGACGGCACCCAGCACTTAGCGGCCGCCTTGGCGAAAACACAAAACGAACTCAACGGCCAGGACGCTCAGTTGCAAACTGCCGACACCAGACTCCTTTCCAAAAAATCACGTGAATTCCTGCTGGATGGTGAAGGGAATATCCTGATCGATCGTTATGAGTGGTTCCTCTATCAACAGATTCCTGATCGCCTGAATGGCCAGCTGACGCTGCCTGATATCACTAAATACCGGGCACTCGACGCCGACCTGATCGACGGGGAACATTGGCGAAAAAACAAATATACGCTGCTTCAACAGAGCCATTTTACAAAATTAGCGGAGGAGCCTGAAAAGCTGATCAAACAGATGGCCATGGAATTGGATACCCGTTTGTACGAAGTCGGCGAATATCTTGAACAGGAAGACAACCGGAATATCATCTTGCGTAATCCGCAGGGTAAACGCTTCTGGCGCCTGCCTTCGGCCAGCAAACATCATCTGGTCAACAATCCCTTCTTCCAGCAAATTCCCACAACGGGGATTGCGGATGTACTGCGCATGGTTGATCGTGACACCGGTTTCATTGACTGCTTCGCTCATGTGCTGGGTTCCCAATCCAGAAGCCGTTCCCATGAATATGACCTGTTGGCAATTCTGGTCGGCAATGCAACCAATCAAGGCATTTACGGCATGGCACAGATCTCTGATCGTACCTATGATCAGCTCAGCACTATCCAGGCGAACTATCTTCGCCTGGAAACATTGAATGCTGCTAACGACAACATCAATAACGCGACAGCCAAGCTACCCATCTTCCGGTACTACAACATCCAGGAAGATGTGATCCACGCCAGTGCCGATGGTCAAAAGTTCGAAGCCCGGCGCGAGACCTTCAAAACCCGTTATTCGTCGAAGTACTTTGGCACTCAAAAAGGTGTTTCTGCCATGACCTTGATCGCCAATCACGCTGCGATCAACGCCAGAGTGATCGGCGCCAACGAACATGAATCGCACTACATCTTTGATTTGTTGATGAGCAATACGTCAGACATCATTCCGGATGTGCTCTCAACCGATACCCATGGGGTGAACCATGTGAACTTCGCGTTACTGGATCTGTTCGGATACCAGTTTGCCCCACGCTATGCCCAGGTTGGCAAAGTGATCAATGACATGTTTGATGTCAAGGAAGACAAAGAACACCGAATTCAGCTGTGCTTAAAAAAGCCAATCAATACCCATCGTATTGCGCAGCACTGGGATACCATCCAACGGATTGCAGTATCACTTAAGCAGCGGAAAACAACGCAAGCCACCTTGGTGAGAAAGCTCTCGGAGTACAAGCGCAATCACCCGCTGCTGGAAGCCCTGACGGAATACAATCGCCTGGTGAAAGCGAATTATCTACTGTGCTACATCGATGATGCCAGTTTAAGAAACTATGTTCAGCGCGCGCTGAACCGGGGAGAGGCCTATCACCAACTGCGTCGGGCCGTGAGCAGCGTCAATGGGGATCAGTTCCGGGGCAGTTCAGACGAAGAAATCCAGCTATGGAATGAGTGCGCTCGCCTGGTCACCAATGCCATCGTTTACTTCAACTCCAGGATACTCAGCCAGCTGTTGACCAGCTTCGAATACCAAGGAGATACCAAGAGAATAGATATCGTCAAACAGGCATCCCCTGTGGCCTGGCACAACATTAACCTCAAGGGGACTTACCACTTCGAATTGAGCGAAAAATTGCCAGATCTGGAGGAGCTTATGCGCTCAATCGAGGGATATTTACCCGTCAGCGAAAAGTAATACCCCTCTGGAGGCCACGGACGGCGCGGCCTCCAGAGCACTTTGTCGTTTTTGGACGGAAAATCCCTAGAACCCCATTATCTAAAAATACTTAATTGTCTTTTAACGTCGCTAAATTTTAAATAAATAAGTGAAGAGTGTTAGTGGAGCCACTGATTTAAAGTTGGCAGAGTAAAACTTGAAGTGCGACATAAACCACCTAATTAATTTAAAGGGTTTATGGAGTATATAAAATTGTCATACCATCATCTTAACTTTGAAGATCGTACTGCATTAATGCTTGAGTCAAGAAAAGAAGGCTTTTCAGCCAGAAAATTTGCTGAACTCATTAAAAGACATCCTAGTACGATCTATCGTGAGCTTAAAAGAAATAGCATCAATGACGTTTATCAAGCTCGATATGCTTCTGATAACACCTTCGCTAGACGTAGACGTGGTCACAGAAAACTCAAAATCGATTCAATCCTCTGGAAATTTATTGTTGAAGCGATCCGTTGTTTATGGTCTCCTCAGCAAATAGCAAAGCGTTTAAAGACATTTCCTGATTTGGATCAAACAATGAATGTAAGCCATACAACGATTTATTCAACGATACGAGCATTACCAAAGGGTGAGTTGAAAAAAGACTTATTATCCTGTCTACGTCATGAAAATAAAAAGCGAAAAGCTAACGGTGAACCTAAAAAAGATTCTATATTACAGGATATTAAAACTATTCATGAGCGCCCAGCCGAAGTTCAAGAAAGAAAAATACCGGGTCATTGGGAAGCTGATTTAATTAAAGGTAAAGACAATAAAAGTTCGATAGCAACACTTATTGAACGAAATACACGGCTCTGTATCTTGGCAACATTACCTGATGCAAAGGCAGAATCAGTGCGCAAGGCTTTAACTGAAGCTCTGAAATATTTACCTGCAGAACTGCGTAAAACGTTGACCTATGACCGTGGACGTGAGATGTCAGAACATAAAATACTCGAAGAAGATTTAGGCATAGATGTATATTTCTGTGACCCACATTCACCCTGGCAAAAAGGCACATGCGAAAATATGAATGGTTTAATTAGGCAATATTTACCTAAAGGGATTGATTTAAATCAGGCAGATCAGCATTATTTAAATCAAGTTGCCATGTCACTGAATACTCGTCCTAGAAAGGCGTTAGATTGGCTTACACCATTAGGGAAGGTGCGAATAAGCGGGGAAATTCTTCTCGGCTGACTCAGTCATTTCATTTCTTCATGTTTGAGCCGATTTTTTCTCCCGTAAATGCCTTGAATCAGCCTATTTAGACCGTTTCTTCGCCA
>NZ_JBSPEI010000079.1:0-4851 GCF_055796175.1 Pseudocitrobacter sp. 2023LY-00077
ACCTGCCACGGATCGGACAGGTTGAGAATATGAGCGTAGAGGGACTTTTCGTCCATGGCGGTGACCTCTGGCGATTAAATACACCATTATCATGCCTTCAGCCACCACAACAAGGGAAGACCCATATGCATACAGCTATATTGATCGGAGGTTTTTCATGCCTAGACACTATGAAATTGACTCAGCCTGGCGTGCGAGCATTAAGCGTGAGCCGAACGGTCGTCAGACAGTTACGACAGAAGCCTTTGTCAGCCAGCTTGCGCTGATTAATTTTCACTGGAGTTGTCGCCAAGCAAATCAGTGGATTGAAACCTACGTGACCGTTTTTAAAGACATTTCCACTCAGGAAGGAGAGAACCGGACATTCATGCTTTTTAACCCCAACGGAGGCCGTTAAAAATGGGTTTTCCATCGCCAGCAACCGACTACCAGGAAAACAGGCTGTCACTCGATCAGCACTGTAATACAGGAGCGCCGGGAGTATTCTTTTTTCGAAGTGATACCTACTCTTTCCGGGAAGGGATAAAGCCTGGTGCGCTGCTCATAGTAGATTTTGGGGGCACGCCCGTTGACGGGTCTTTGGTGCTCTGTGTCCTGGAACAAGAATTCAGGATCATGCGATTGCGACTACACCCCAAGCGGTGTCTCCAGGAACTCGATAAGCTGGATAACTTCAGGGCTATACCTGATGACGATGAGGACGGGTTGGAGGTCAGGGGGGTCATTACGCACATTGTGGCACTGTTGCAAAGTTAGCGATGAGGCAGCCTTTTGTCTTATTCAAAGGCCTTACATTTCAAAAACTCTGCTTACCAGGCGCATTTCGCCCAGGGGATCACCATAATAAAATGCTGAGGCCTGGCCTTTGCGTAGTGCACGCATCACCTCAATACCTTTGATGGTGGCGTAAGCCGTCTTCATGGATTTAAATCCCAGCGTGGCGCCGATTATCCGTTTCAGTTTGCCATGATCGCATTCAATCACGTTGTTCCGGTACTTAATCTGTCGGTGTTCAACGTCAGACGGGCACCGGCCTTCGCGTTTGAGCAGAGCAAGCGCGCGACCATAGGCGGGCGCTTTATCCGTGTTGATGAATCGCGGGATCTGCCACTTCTTCACGTTGTTGAGGATTTTACCCAGAAACCGGTATGCAGCTTTGCTGTTACGACGGGAGGAGAGATAAAAATCGACAGTGCGGCCCCGGCTGTCGACGGCCCGGTACAGATACGCCCAGCGGCCATTGACCTTCACGTAGGTTTCATCCATGTGCCACGGGCAAAGATCGGAAGGGTTACGCCAGTACCAGCGCAGCCGTTTTTCCATTTCAGGCGCATAACGCTGAACCCAGCGGTAAATCGTGGAGTGATCGACATTCACTCCGCGTTCAGCCAGCATCTCCTGCAGCTCACGGTAACTGATGCCGTATTTGCAGTACCAGCGTACGGCCCACAGAATGATGTCACGCTGAAAATGCCGGCCTTTGAATGGGTTCATGTGCAGCTCCATCAGCAAAAGGGGATGATAAGTTTATCACCACCGACTATTTGCAACAGTGCCCCCCGCCCTGCAGGAACGCCTGCGCCAACTGCATCCCTACGAACTCCCGGAGCTGCTCGCGGTCGAAGCCGCGTCCGGCCTGCCCGAATACCTGCAATGGCTGGCCGCCGAGAGCCGACCGGTAAACTGAGCCAATGACCGCATCCACGATCCGCCTGCGCCGCTGGCTGGCCGGGCTCGCCCTGCTGCTTGCGCTGCCCGCGACCTCGGCCGTCGCCCAGGACTTCGAACTGCCGCCGGTCGACGAGGTCTTCGTCCTGTCCGCGCAGGCCACCGCGCCGGACCGCATCGAGGTGCGCTGGCGGATCGCCGACGGCTATTACCTGTACCGGCACCGCACCTCGGTCAAGGCCGATGCCGCCTTCACCGGCGCGACCATGGCGCTGCCGAAGGGCAAGGCCTACCGCGACGAATTCTTCGGCGACGTCGAAACCTACCGCAAGGAATTGCTCGGCACCCTCACCGGCACGCCCGCGGCCGGCGCGAGCGCGACCACCCTGACCGTGAAGTACCAGGGCTGCGCCGATGCCGGCGTGTGCTACCCGCCGCAGACCCGCACCCTGAAGGTCGCGTTGCCGGGCGAAGCGGGCGCTGGCGGCTTCGGCTGTAAGGCGCGCGGGCTGCATGATTATGTCGTCAAGAACGGCTCTGCCGATCATCCCAACGCCGAGGTGAAATTCGCACTGGGTGATGTGGTCAACACCATGATCGGCTGCACTAATGGTGAAACGATCATGCTGTGCCACGACACCTCGCTGCCGCGCCCCTATTCTCTCGGCTTTCGGGTGCAAGGCACCGAGGGGCTGTGGATGGACGTCAACAAGTCGATCTATCTGGAGGGCAAGAGCCCACAGCCGCACCGCTGGGAGCCTGCCGAGGGCTGGTTTGCGAAATACGATCACCCGCTATGGAAACGCTACGCCGATCTGGCGGCAGGGGCCGGGCATGGCGGGATGGACTGGTTCGTGATCCACGCTTTTGTCGAGGCGCTGAAGGCCAAGGCCCCGATGCCAATCGACATTTACGACGCGCTGGCCTGGAGCGCGATCACGCCTCTGTCGGAACAATCGATTGCTGAGGGCAATCGCACGTTAGATTTTCCCGACTTCACCCGAGGGCAGTGGCGCACCCGCAAGCCGATCTTTGCGCTGAACGACGCCTATTGATCGACGCGATTTAGGCCAAGCGCACCGCAAAGGCGAAATTGGTAATCTTGTCGGTATCCTTGACGCCCGGCGCGCTTTCGACGCCGCTGGAGGTATCGACCAGCGGCGCTCCGGTGCGCGCAATCGCCTCGGCAACATTCGTCGGATTTAGCCCGCCTGCCAGCCCCCACGGCAAGGCACCGCGATATCCGGCCAGCAGCGACCAGTCGAACGCCAACCCCATGCCGCCGGGCAGCGCGCCTTTGGGGGTCTTGGCGTCGAACAAGATCAAGTCCGCCGCCCCGGCATAGGCTGCGGCGCGTGCGACATCGCTGGCGCTGGCGACGGGCAGCGCCTTCCACACCGGCTTGCCAAACCGCGCGCGCAACTGGGCCACGCGTTCGGGCGATTCCGAACCGTGCAGCTGCAGCGCGTTCAGCTTGGCTGCCACCAGTGCGTCGGCGATGACAGCATCATCCGCATCGACGAACAAACCGACCATGGCGATCTGGCCAGCTGCGCGCGATGTCAAAGCGCCCGCGACATTCGACGTAACCGCACGGGGCGACGCTGGATAGAACACCAACCCGGCATAGTCCGCCCGCGCCGCGATGGTCGCATCGAGCGCCTCGGGTGTGCTGATCCCGCAAATCTTGATTTTCGCGGGCATGCGGTCAGTCGGGGTTCTGGATCAGCCGCACCAGCGTGCAGTCGGGATCGATCAGGTAGCCGATCCTCAGGCCGCTCGCCTCCAGTTGCGGAGCTTTGAAGCGCGGCCAGCCGGTGCTTTTTTCCTCGGCTCCCGCCGCGTTCACCAATGCCACCATGGCATCGAGATCATCCAACCGCAGGCAACAGCCGAACGAGCTCGTAGCTGGGTCGAGGTCAGGATAGGGGAAGAATTCGAGCTGCAAACCGCCGCGCTGCAGGATCATCCAGCCGCGATCCTTCCAACTCGTCGCAAAGCCCAGCTTCGCATAAAACGCCTCTGTCACATCGAAATCGCGCGATGGCAGATTGGGGGTGACGTGGTCAGCCATGGCTCAGCGCAGCTTGTCGGCCATGCGGGCCGTATGAGTGATTGCGGCGCGGCTATCGGGGGCGGAATGGCTCATCACGATCATGCTGGCCTTGGGGAACGCCGCACCAAACGCGCGCGCTGACGCGGCGTAGTGCTCAGTGTCGGCATCACCGAGATTGCCGAGCGACTTGGCCTTGCTGTCCTTGATCAGGCAGCCACCAAAAGCGATGTCGGTGCCGTCGATCCCAACGGTGATATTGTCACTGGTGTGGCCGGGGCCGGGGTAAAATACCTTGAGCGGGCCAAAGTTGGGCGCGGTTGCTGGTTCGACCCAGCCATTGGCGGCGAAAGTCAGGCTGTGTTGCGCCGCAACCAGCCCCTCTTGCGGGGCAAGCTGGTTCGACAACGCATTGGCATAAGTCGCAATCCCCGCCGCATGCAGCGCGTTCATACCGCCCATCTTGTCCTGATGCGCGTGAGTCACCACCGCCAGCGCGACCGGCAGGTTGATCTCCTGCTTGATCCAGTTGAGGATCTGGGCGGTCTGGTCATCGGTCCAGGCGGTATCGACCACCAGCACGCGGCCGCCATCCCTGACGATCAAACCGTTGGAAGCGACTGCCCCGAAACCCGGCATGTCGAGATAGGAAGTGTGCTGCCAGACATTCGGTGCGAGCTGGCGGAAAACCAGATCGCCAAACCGTTGGTCGCCAGTTTCCATTTGCTGGCCAATCGTCGGGCGGATTTCACCGGGCATGCACCCGCTCAGCATCAATGCAGCGGCTAATGCGGTGCTCAGCTTCGCGACCGGGTGCATAATATTGGGCAATTCCATCAAGTTTTCCTTTTATTCAGCATTAAAAACCCCGCAAATGCGAGGCCTAGTAAATAGATGATCTTAATTTGGTTCACTGTAGCAAAAATATGGGGCGAATTCAAACATGAGGTGCGACAGTTTCAAAAGCCATATGATAATCAACAAGCTGAGCAAATTTCTCTAAGGAAGGTGCGAACAAGTCCCTGATATGAGATCATGTTTGTCATCTGGAGCCATGGAACAGGGTTCATCATGAGTCATCAACTTACCTTCGCCGACAGTGAATTCAGCAGTAAGCGCCGTCAGACCAG
>NZ_JBSPEI010000080.1:0-1318 GCF_055796175.1 Pseudocitrobacter sp. 2023LY-00077
ATGGGTCTTCCCCGATCATGGTGGGAAGGCTCAGAACGCCATATTCAGCTTTCCGTAGTGGAACATCACCCCCAGTTTAAAGCGCTCCCGGTTTCGGTATCCCCTGGCTTTTATCCTCAGCAGCCTGATCTTGCTGTTAAGTGCCTCCGCATTTCCGTTTGAGACACTGTGTCGCATCGCATTCAGGATCCCGTACAGCCTTTTTCCTATCGTTTTCGCGGCATTTTTCATCATGGGAACGTCACTGTTAGCCGCCAGCGCCAACCACCTCTGCCAGTCACTCCGTCTTTCCTCGCTCCATGGCCTGTTCCAGATATCCTTTGCCAGCTCTTTCAGCGCCCAGCACTGGCTCGTCAGCTTCATCTGTGCACGCAGCCACATCAGCTTTTCCTGCCGGGATTCGGTCATCCACTTATCGCTGTACTGCCACAGGAAGCGGGTTCCTTTTGCCTGGTGTCGGCTTTCAACAGGGAGGTGCGGATGTTCATTCTGACGGGTTTTATCAACTACCTCGCCCAGTTGCTTCGCCACATGGAAGCGGTCAAAGGCGATTTTCTCAACCGCACTGGGTAAGTGGATACGCGCTGCTCTTATATAGCCCGCGTTCATGTCCATTGAGAGCGTTTTGATAGCCAGCAACTGCCCATCAGTGAGCGTGCGAAGATAGCCGGCAAGACTCTCTGTGCCGCGATCATCCGTTAAGGCCAGCGCCCGACCATCGCGATCGGAGATCACCGTTATGTAACGATGTCCTTTTTTAAAGGCGACCTCATCCACATTCATATGACGGGCGGATAATGGCTTTTTTATCCGGGCAAGACCTCGCTTAACTGCCCGGGTCATAATGCCGTCAACCGCATTCCAACTGAGCTTAAGTTGCTTCCTGACAGCATCAACGGTGCTGATTTTCAGCCATGAGAGAACGAACGATTCGAATAGCAACGTATACCGGCTTCCGGGGCCAGCCCACGGAACAGGCAACGTCAGGCAGCCATGCTCCGGACACATAATTCGTGGAACATCGGCTTCAACAATAGTGGTGAACTGGCAGGTATCAAGATGGCGCCATTTACGATGACGGTGATCGTGAACAGAACAGGATTTACCGCAGGTCGGACAGGCTAGCCGGGTGTTTTCAGCGATCTCAATAGTGACAGTAACAGAACCGGCATTTTCATCGAGAGAAAGGGACTTTACCTGCCACGGATCGGACAGGTTGAGAATATGAGCGTAGAGGGACTTTTCGTCCATGGCGGTGACCTCTGGCGATTAAATACACCATTATCATGCCTTCAGCCACCACAACAAGGGAAGACCC
>NZ_JBSPEI010000081.1:0-1195 GCF_055796175.1 Pseudocitrobacter sp. 2023LY-00077
GGAAGGTGCGAATAAGCGGGGAAATTCTTCTCGGCTGACTCAGTCATTTCATTTCTTCATGTTTGAGCCGATTTTTTCTCCCGTAAATGCCTTGAATCAGCCTATTTAGACCGTTTCTTCGCCATTTAAGGCGTTATCCCCAGTTTTTAGTGAGATCTCTCCCACTGACGTATCATTTGGTCCGCCCGAAACAGGTTGGCCAGCGTGAATAACATCGCCAGTTGGTTATCGTTTTTCAGCAACCCCTTGTATCTGGCTTTCACGAAGCCGAACTGTCGCTTGATGATGCGAAATGGGTGCTCCACCTTGGCCCGGATGCTGGCTTTCATGTATTCGATGTTGATGGCCGTTTTGTTCTTGCGTGGATGCTGTTTCAAGGTTCTTACCTTGCCGGGGCGCTCGGCGATCAGCCAGTCCACATCCACCTCGGCCAGCTCCTCGCGCTGTGGCGCCCCTTGGTAGCCGGCATCGGCTGAGACAAATTGCTCCTCTCCATGCAGCAGATTACCCAGCTGATTGAGGTCATGCTCGTTGGCCGCGGTGGTGACTAGGCTGTGGGTCAGGCCACTCTTGGCATCGACACCAATGTGGGCCTTCATGCCAAAGTGCCACTGATTGCCTTTCTTGGTCTGATGCATCTCCGGATCGCGTTGCTGCTCTTTGTTCTTGGTCGAGCTGGGTGCCTCAATGATGGTGGCATCGACCAAGGTGCCTTGAGTCATCATGACGCCTGCTTCGGCCAGCCAGCGATTGATGGTCTTGAACAATTGGCGGGCCAGTTGATGCTGCTCCAGCAGGTGGCGGAAATTCATGATGGTGGTGCGGTCCGGCAAGGCGCTATCCAGGGATAACCGGGCAAACAGACGCATGGAGGCGATTTCGTACAGAGCATCTTCCATCGCGCCATCGCTCAGGTTGTACCAATGCTGCATGCAGTGAATGCGTAGCATGGTTTCCAGCGGATAAGGTCGCCGGCCATTACCAGCCTTGGGGTAAAACGGCTCGATGACTTCCACCATGTTTTGCCATGGCAGAATCTGCTCCATGCGGGACAAGAAAATCTCTTTTCTGGTCTGACGGCGCTTACTGCTGAATTCACTGTCGGCGAAGGTAAGTTGATGACTCATGATGAACCCTGTTCCATGGCTCCAGATGACAAACATGATCTCATATCAGGGACTTGTTCGCACCTTCC
>NZ_JBSPEI010000010.1:0-237007 GCF_055796175.1 Pseudocitrobacter sp. 2023LY-00077
CAGAGCCAAATCGAAACTTAACCAGTGGCGTGTCAATGAGGCCAACTCCGAACGTCCAGGAGGACATATCTGGTATCTGATTCGCACCAGTTCCCACGTTCCGTTTTGCGGCCTCTCCCAAACGAACCTTTTGTGGATGGCTCGATTTTAGTGTCGACGAACCTATTAGAAAAATGAGTGAGTCTGATAACCTGGTCTTACAGACACAGAGGAGAGCACTTTATGATTATTGGGTATGCGCGAGTATCGAGTAACCACCAGGACACGGAATTGCAGATGCAGGCTCTCACAGCAGCTGGATGCAAACTGATTTTTGAAGAGAAGGCATCTGGCCGTAAGACTAACCGTCCCATCCTCAAGAAGGTGGTGGACATGCTGGAACCAGGTGATGAACTGGTCATCTGGAAACTCGACCGTATTGGTCGCAACGTGCTTCATGCGCTGCTGACGTTCCAGAGCCTGGCTGAACGTAACGTTAATATTCGCTCTATTACCGACGGAGTCGACCTTAGTACAGCGAGTGGGCGGTATAATTTCCGTAATATTCTCTCAGCGGCGCAGTACGAATCGGACCTGAACAGTGAGAGGACATTAGCTGGCCTCGCAGTCGCTCGGGCTAAGGGGCGCGTGGGTGGCCGTAGACCTAAGTTTGATGATGAGCACTGGGCACAGGTTGAGGGGCTGCTTGATGCGGGATTATCGCATCGGGAGATCGCTCAGCAATTTGGTATCGGGCTATCGACTTTATACAAACGATACCCAGCCATGGGGGATGCAAGTTTGGGGTGATAAGGTCAGCGGCGATTAATTTTGCACAGTGCATAATGCAGGTTTTTGGGCTTCTGTTGGAGTGCAAAATCCAGCGCGTTTTGGTGCAAAAAAAATCGCCGCGCTACACTGCGCTCTCAATTACCACCCAACTGAAGGTACTACCTTCATCAATACCCGCTTCAATCGCCACCCAAAAATCGGCATTCGGGCGTACGGCACGGGCGTTCTCCACGCGATTTCGTGCGCCAGCGCGCGTTTCTACACTGCCAATCGGCTGTTCAGGCACGCCAGTGTCGACGGAGATAGCGTCAATATGGCAGGATCCTTCACCGTAGATCAGCTCAAATGCAGCAAGAATTGCCTGAATTTTGGCAGGATTGGTGGTAGCTGTGACAACATTGTGCATAATCAGAACAACTCATAAGATTTAACATCACCGCAGTATACGGAAGAAAGACATGTTACAGGTATACCTTGTTCGCCATGGCGAAACGCAGTGGAACGCCGAACGGCGTATTCAGGGCCAGTCTGATAGTCCGCTCACCCAGAAAGGTGAGGATCAGGCAAAGCAAGTGGGCGATCGCGTTCGCTCACTGGGGATCACCCATATCATCACCAGCGATCTTGGCCGTACCCGTCGCACTGCAGAGATCATCGCTGATGCCTGCGGTTGCGAAGTGATCGCCGACCCGCGTCTGCGTGAGCTGAATATGGGCGTGCTGGAACAGCGCCATATCGACACGTTAACGGCGGAAGAAGAAGCGTGGCGCCGTCAACTGGTCAACGGTACACCGGATGGCCGTATCCCGGAAGGGGAATCGATGCAGGAGCTGAGCGAGCGCATGCACAGCGCGCTGCAAAGCTGTCTGGAACTGCCGCCGGGAAGTCGTCCGCTGCTGGTCAGCCACGGTATCGCGCTGGGTTGCCTGGTGAGCACCATTCTCGGCCTTCCTGCGTATGCGGAGCGCCGTTTACGTCTGCGTAACTGCTCTATTTCGCGAGTTGATCACCAGCAGAGTGCCTGGCTGGCGTCGGGATGGGTGGTGGAAACCGCAGGCGACGTCTCACATCTGGACGCCCCTGCGTTAGACGAACTGCAGCGTTAACGACGAATTGGGATCAGGTATTCGCAGCGCAACTGAATTGGTGGCTCCTGGTCCCGCGCTTCGTCCTGCGGGAAGAAACGTTCGATATCCAGGCCCTTACGACGGGTCAGATTGAGCATTGGCATGCAGGTGCCGTAAAGCGTGAGGATAAATTCCTGTAGCCCCGTACCCAAACCTTCATACGTGAACATCACGTACTCGCCACCTTCCAGCGTCACCGGATGCGAATTATTCAGGTGGCCGTTAGCCATATCTGGCGTGACTGCCGTGGTGTAGAACACTTCCTGCTCATCGTCTTTTTCCAGACTCGGACGCGGCTCATGCAGGCCGTAAAGCGTTGGAGGAATAGACGGTGAATTGCCCAGAAACTCCTGCCAGAACTGCACGCGCATTTGCTGACGGAATTCGGAAATCTCTTCCAGTTTGCAGGTATAGCTTTGTGTTACCCCAACCAGCGGCGTAGCAGGCAGCGTGACAAACTCATACGGCGGCATGGTGAACTCACCCAGGCGCAGCGGCGGACGCATGCCGAAGGAGCTCCAGTCCGGCGAGCGGCGATAGAGCGCAGGCGTCAGAGCAAACTGCTTTTTGAATGCACGGGTAAAGGTTTGCTGTGAATCGAAGCGATATTGCAGCGCAATGTCTAAAATTGGGCGAGCAGTCAGGCGTAGCGCAACGGCGGATTTCGACAGACGTCGGGCGCGGATATAAGCGCCAATAGCATGACCGGTGACATCTTTGAACATCCGCTGCAAATGCCACTTGGAATAGCCCGCTTTTGCCGCAACATTATCAAGCGACAGGGGTTGATCCAGATGACCTTCCAGCCATACAAGGAGATCGCGAATAATCCCAGCCTGATCCATATAATGTCCTCGTCCTTAAAATTATAGGTGCCTGATACTAAGGTAGCGGATAATAGCATTTTTTGATGTTTTAGCATTCAGTGTTTTTTTTGTGCATTCATGCGCTTTTACATTGGGTTGCGGCGTAATATTTGTAAAGGTGTGATCTTTCAATACTTTATATCTGAAATGTTGAATAATCACTCAATCGAATCGTCAGGAATGGTAACAATATGAAATACAAGAAGTTAGTGGCGGGTCTGGTGCTGAGTGTCTGCGGTTTTAGCGCACATGCGGAACAAATTGGCTCGGTCGATACCGTTTTCAAAATGTTTGGCCCTGACCACAAAATCGTGGTCGAAGCCTTTGACGATCCGGATATCACCAACGTTACCTGCTACATCAGCCGGGCGAAAACCGGTGGCATCAAAGGTGGTTTAGGACTGGCGGAAGATACCTCCGATGCCGCGATTTCCTGCCAGCAGGTTGGCCCGATCGAACTCTCGGATAAGATCAAAAACGGGAAATCACAGGGTGAAGTGGTATTCCAGAAACGGACTTCTTTAGTCTTTAAAAAGCTGCAGGTTGTCCGCTTCTACGACAGCAAGCGTAATGCGCTGGTGTATCTCACCTATTCCGATAAAGTGGTCGATGGTTCGCCGAAAAACGCCATAAGCGCGGTGCCGATTATGCCGTGGGGCAAATAACAAGGAACGTCTATGCAACAACCGCTGATCTGGCTGGTGGAAGATGAGATAAGCATCGCGGATACGCTTATCTACATGCTTCAACAAGAGGGATTTACCGTCAGGGCGTTTGAGCGCGGCCTGCCCGCGCTGGAAGAGGCGCGGCATCGCTTGCCAGACCTGGCTATTCTTGACGTCGGCCTGCCGGACATCAGCGGTTTCGAATTGTGCCGCCAGCTGCTGGCGCGCCACGCGGCGTTGCCGGTGCTGTTTCTCACCGCGCGCAGCGACGAAGTGGACAAACTGCTGGGGCTGGAAATCGGCGCGGATGACTACGTCGCCAAGCCGTTTTCGCCGCGTGAAGTCTGCGCCCGCGTGCGCACGATCCTGCGTCGTTTGCAAAAGTTTTCCACGCCGCCTGCGCAGGTGCGCGTCGGTGATTTTCTTCTCGATGAACCCGCCGCGCAGGTGAGCTGGTGCGGCCAGCCGCTGTTGCTGACGCGCTACGAATTTCTGCTGCTGAAAACGCTGCTGCTGTCGCCAGGGCGCGTCTATTCGCGTCAGCAGCTGATGGATATCGTCTGGGGCGATGCGGCGGAAAGCTTCGATCGCACCGTGGATACGCACATCAAAACCCTGCGCGCCAAGCTGCGTGCGATCGACCCATCACGGCAGCCTATCAATACCCATCGTGGCCTCGGCTATAGTCTGGTGAAAGCCTGATGCGCATCGGCATGCGTGTACTGCTGGGCTACTTTCTGATCGTGGCGGTGGCGGGCTGGTTCGTGTTGTCGATCTTCGTGCAGGAGATCAAGCCCGGCGTGCGGCGCGCAACGGAAGGTACGCTGATTGACACCGCGACGCTGCTGGCGGCGCTGGCGCGTGATGACATGCTGGCGGGTAATCCGGCGCAGGGCAAGCTGGCACAGGCTTTTCGCCAGCTGAGCACGCAGCCGTTCCGCGCCAATATCAGCGGTATCCATAAAGTTCGCAATGAGTATCACGTCTACATGACCGATGCGCAGGGGCGGGTGGTCTTTGACTCGGCCAATATTGCCGTCGGGCAGGACTACTCCCGCTGGAACGATGTTTGGCTGACGTTGCGCGGGGAATATGGCGCGCGAAGCACCGCGCAGGACCCCAGCGATCCCGAAAGCACGGTGATGTACGTCGCCGCGCCGATTGTTGATAACGGCAGGATAATTGGCGTGCTCAGCGTCGGCAAACCGAATGCCGCCATCGCGCCGGTGATCAAGCGCAGCGAGCATCGTATGCTATGGGCGGCGGGCGCGCTGCTGGGTATTGCGCTGCTGATTGGCGGCGGCGTGATTCTGTGGATCAACCGCTCTATCGGTAAACTGGTGCACTACGCTGATTCGGTCACGCTTGAACAGCCGGTCCCGTTACCGGAACTGGGCAGCAGTGAACTGCGCAAGCTGGCGCAGGCGCTGGAAAGTATGCGCGTGAAACTGGAAGGCAAAAATTATATCGAGCAGTACGTTTATGCCCTGACGCACGAGCTTAAAAGCCCACTGGCGGCGATTCGCGGTGCGGCGGAGATCTTACGCGAAGGGCCGCCGCCGGACGTTGTTTTGCGCTTTACGGACAATATTCTTCAGCAGAACGCGCGAATGCAGGCGCTGGTAGAAACGTTGCTCCGTCAGGCGCGGCTGGAGAATCGCCAGGAGATTACGCTCATGCCGGTGTCTGTGGCGACGTTATTCAATCTGCTACAGGAATCACGTAGCGTCACGCTGGCGGCAAAACAAATTGCGCTGCATGTCGAACCGACAACCCTGAGCGTGGCGGCGGATGAAGCCCTGCTGATGCAGGCGATGGGCAATCTGCTGGATAACGCTATCGATTTTACGCCGGAGCAGGGGAGTATCACCCTTAGCGCCGATGCGCAGGGCGACAGCGTGGTGCTGAACGTTATCGATACCGGCAGCGGTATTCCTGATTTTGCCCTGCCGCGCATCTTTGAGCGTTTCTATTCGCTGCCGCGCGCCAACGGTCACAAAAGCAGTGGTCTGGGGCTGGCGTTTGTCAGCGAAGTCGCGCGTTTGCATCAGGGCGATGTCCGGCTACGTAATCGAGAGCAGGGTGGCGTGGAAGCCACGTTCACACTTCACCGTCCCTTCACATAACTTCAAACTCACCGCACATAGCCCGATTACTCTGCTGCCATTGCAAAGGAGAAGGTTATGTCGAAATCAAAATCACCGCTGGCTGTAAAAATTGTTACCCTCGTCGGCACTATGCTGTTGCTGTTAATCCCACTGATGGTGGTGAGAGGGCTGATTGTTGAACGCGCGGATTACCGCAGCGTGGTCGAAGAGGCGATCGGCCAAAGCACCAGCGGGCCACAAAAGCTGGTGGGGCCGCTGATCGCTATTCCGGTCACGGAAGTGTATAGCACACTGGAAAATAACCACGAGGTTTCGCAAAAGCGCACGTTTATACATTTCTGGCTGCCGGAATCATTGATGGTGGAGGGCAATCAGAACGTTGAACCGCGCAAAGTGGGAATCTATGAAGGGCAGGTGTGGAAGACGGACATTAACGTTAAGGCCGAATTTGATACTTCGCGGCTGGAGGCGCTCAACCGCGACAATATCACGTTAGGTAAACCGTTTATGGTGATGGCGGTGGGTGACACGCGCGGCATTGGTGCGGTGAATCCCCCGAGCCTGGACGGCACGCCGTTGCTGGTTGAGCCTGGCACCGGTATTGCCAGAGAGTCGCAGGGGTTGCACGTTCAGTTGCCGAATCTCCCCTTTACGCAGAAGAAATTTAACCTCGATTTCTCACTGGTTCTGAGTGGTACAGGCAATTTTTCGATGGTACCGCTTGGGCGGAACAGCGAGCTGGTGCTCAACAGCAACTGGCCGCATCCGAACTTTATCGGTGATTTTCTTCCCGTGACCCGCGAGGTCAGTCCCACTGGTTTTCAGGCACGCTGGCAGAGCAGCTGGTTTGCCAATAATCTGGGTGAGCGTTTCGCCGAGGCCGATAAATTTTCCTCACCAGCACTGCCTTCATTTAGCGTTTCCGTCGCGACACCCGCCGATCACTATCAGTTGACTGACCGCGCCACCAAATACGCGCTTTTGCTGATTGCCCTGACCTTTACGGCCTTCTTCGTCTTTGAAACGCTCACCGGGCGACGCATGCACCCGATGCAGTATCTGCTGGTCGGGCTGTCGCTGGTGATGTTCTACTTTTTGCTGCTGGCACTGTCGGAGCATATCGGCTTTACCCCGGCATGGGTCACCGCAAGCCTGGTCGGCGCGCTGATGAACGGCGTGTATTTGCAGGCGGTGTTGAAAAGCTGGCGCAGCAGCGTGTTGTTTACGCTGGCGTTGCTGGTGCTTGATGGCGTGATGTGGGGGCTTCTGCGTTCGGAAGAGAGTTCGTTGCTGTTGGGGACGGGCGTGTTGCTGATAGCCCTGTGCGGCGTGATGTTCCTGACGCGAAATCTTGACTGGTATGCGCTGGGTTTGCCAAAAGCTCCGAAACTGCCGGAAAGTGATGAGTTACGAATCTGGAAATAAGACTTTCAGGCCCGGGTAAGCGAAGCGCCGCCGGGCAACATCTGGATAACCGCAGAAACGAAAACGGCGCTTAACGCGCCGTTTTTAATTATTCCTGCAGTTCGCCGCAGAAGCGGTAACCTTCACCATGGATGGTGGCAATGATTTCCGGCGTGTCCGGCGTAGATTCGAAATGCTTACGAATACGACGAATGGTCACGTCAACGGTACGGTCATGCGGCTTCAGCTCGCGACCGGTCATTTTTTTCAGCAGTTCAGCACGAGACTGAATTTTGCCTGGGTTTTCGCAGAAGTGCAGCATCGCGCGGAATTCGCTACGCGGCAGCTTATACTGCTCACCGTTAGGGCTCACCAGAGAACGACTGTTGATGTCCAGTTCCCAACCGTTGAACTTGTAGCTTTCCACGCTGCGACGTTCTTCGCTGACGGTACCCAGGTTCATGGTACGAGAAAGCAGGTTACGCGCACGGATGGTCAGTTCACGCGGGTTGAACGGTTTGGTGATGTAATCGTCAGCACCGATTTCCAGGCCGAGGATTTTGTCGACTTCATTGTCGCGTCCGGTCAGGAACATCAGCGCTACGTTTGCTTGCTCGCGCAGTTCGCGTGCCAGCAGAAGGCCGTTTTTCCCTGGCAGGTTGATATCCATGATCACCAGGTTGATATCATTTTCAGAGAGGATCTGATGCATTTCCGCGCCATCGGTCGCTTCGAAAACATCGTAGCCTTCTGCTTCGAAAATACTTTTTAACGTGTTGCGTGTTACCAACTCGTCTTCAACGATAAGAATGTGCGGGGTCTGCATGTTTGCTACCTAAATTGCCAACTAAATCGAAACAGGAAGTACAAAAGTCCCTGACCTGCCTGATGCATGTCGTAAATTAACATCACCGGCGTAACATGACTAAAGTACGTAATTGCGTTCTTGATGCACTTTCCATCAACGTCAACAACATCATTAGCTTGGTCGTGGGTACTTTCCCTCTGGACCCGACAGTGTCAAAAACGGTTGTCATCCTAACCATTTTAACAGCAACATAACAGGCTAAGAGGCGCCAGACAGCCAATAAACCTACGCTTCGTTGACATATATCAAGTTCAATTGTAGCACGTTAACAGTTTGGTGAAATCATCGCTGCTAAATGCTAACGCTTATCACATTTTTTCCACAACTCAATTAGTTGCGTAGATTAACTGATAAATGCGTTGAATCCAATGGTGATGAGCTAAACAGCACGAAAATAGTATTTATAAACATGAGGATATATAAGCTCTGTTAACATTAAAGCACATAGTTTCCATCATGAATAGTTTAGTATCTTTTATATGTTATGAAACATCATTTCAGTGATTTTTGTTGCAATTTTGTAAATTCGCGCTGCGCAATATGTTGAACTACATCACATTTTTGCCGCGTCACCCGTGAGAAAGAGAACTTTAAATGCGCTTATCGATAGTGCTGGTTTCACCAGCAAGAGCTGAAAATATCGGCGCCGCCGCAAGAGCCATGAAAACCATGGGGTTTAGCGACCTGCGTATCGTGGATAGCGAGGCCCACCTGGAGCCAGCAACCCGCTGGGTCGCACATGGTTCTGGCGATATCATTGATAACATCACCTGCTATTCCACCCTTGCCGATGCGCTGCATGACGTTGATTTTACTGTCGCTACGACCGCACGCAGCCGGGCAAAGTTCCATTACTACGCCACGCCGCAGGAACTTTTGCCGATGCTTGTGGAAAAATCGCAGTGGATGGGACACGCCGCGCTGGTGTTTGGCCGCGAAGATTCCGGGCTAACCAATGATGAACTGGCGCTGGCTGACGTGCTGACCGGCGTGCCGATGGTGGCGGATTACCCGTCGCTGAACCTCGGCCAGGCGGTGATGGTGTACTGCTATCAACTCTCTTCCCTGTTGCAGCATTCGCCGCAACCGCTAACTTCCGGCGGTGAAAATCAGCTCCAGGCATTACGTGCGCGAATCACGGCGCTGCTGTCTCAACTTGAGGTCGCCGATGATGTAAAACTGGCTGACTGGCTGCAACAACGAATCGGCTTACTTGAACAGCGCGATACGGCAATGTTGCATCGTTTGCTGCATGATATTGAAAAAAAACTCACAGAGTAAAATTCTGTTAGTTTTTTGCTTTACGGTGAAAGTGTCTGCTTTGTTACGGTGGTGTTGGGTTTAAAGGTTGAAAATTCCCGCCCTGACGGCGGGTTGTGAAGTGGTTGCGAAACGTGACGAACTTAAAAATTCGTTGACTTAAGCGGGCAGATACTTTAACCAATATAGGTACAGCGCACAGACAGCGTAAAAATAACAGAGCACACAACATCCATGATTCGCATCAGCATGATTATCACCATGACAACCACCACTATTACCACAGGTAACGGTGCGGGCTGACGCGTACAGGAAACACAGAAAAAAGCCCGCACCTAAACAGTGCGGGCTTTTTTTTCGACCAAAGGTAACGAGGTAACAACCATGCGAGTCTTGAAGTTCGGCGGTACATCAGTGGCAAATGCAGAACGTTTTCTGCGTGTTGCCGATATCCTGGAGAGCAACGCCAGGCAGGGGCAGGTAGCGACCGTGCTCTCTGCCCCGGCGAAAATCACTAATCACCTGGTGGCGATGATCGAAAAAACCATCGGCGGGGTGGATGCCCTTTCCAATATCGACGACGCTGAACGCATTTTTTCCGAACTTCTTCAGGGGCTTGCTGCGGCCCAGCCGGGGTTCCCGCTGGTTGAACTCAAACAAACGGTCGACAGCGAATTTGCCCAAATCAAACACATTCTGCATGGTATCAGCCTGCTGGGTCAGTGCCCGGACGGCGTAAACGCCGGGCTGATTTGCCGGGGCGAAAAACTCTCTATCGCCATCATGGCGGGGCTGCTGCGTGCTCGCGGCCACAACGTGACGGTTATCGATCCGGTCGAAAAACTGCTGGCGACGGGCCATTACCTCGAATCTACCGTCGATATCGCCGAATCCACCCGCCGTATCGCCGCCAGCCAGATCCCGGCTGACCATATGATCCTGATGGCCGGGTTCACCGCAGGCAATGAGAAGGGCGAACTGGTTGTGCTGGGGCGTAATGGCTCTGATTACTCCGCCGCCGTGCTGGCTGCCTGTTTGCGTGCCGACTGTTGTGAAATCTGGACCGATGTCGATGGCGTGTATACCTGCGACCCGAGACAGGTGCCCGACGCCCGCCTGCTGAAGAGTATGTCGTATCAGGAGGCCATGGAGCTCTCCTACTTCGGCGCGAAAGTCCTTCACCCTCGTACCATTGCCCCTATCGCTCAATTCCAGATCCCTTGCCTGATTAAAAACACCGGAAACCCACAAGCGCCAGGTACGCTAATTGGCGGCAGCAGCGCGGAAGATGATTTACCGGTGAAAGGCATTTCTAACCTCAACAACATGGCGATGTTCAGCGTTTCCGGCCCCGGCATGAAGGGCATGGTAGGCATGGCGGCGCGCGTGTTCGCCACCATGTCGCGCGCGGGTATCTCCGTGGTGTTGATCACTCAATCATCGTCCGAGTACAGCATCAGTTTCTGCGTGCCGCAAAGCGATTGCGCGCGGGCGAAGAAGGCGATGGAAGATGAGTTCTATCTGGAGCTGAAAGAAGGGCTGCTGGAGCCGCTGGCGATCATGGAGCGCCTGGCGATTATCTCTGTCGTCGGCGACGGTATGCGTACCCTGCGCGGGATCTCGGCGAAGTTCTTTGCCGCGCTGGCGCGCGCCAATATCAACATCGTGGCGATTGCCCAGGGCTCGTCTGAGCGCTCGATTTCCGTGGTGGTCAGCAACGACGATGCCACTACCGGCGTGCGCGTCACGCATCAGATGCTGTTCAACACCGACCAGGTGATTGAAGTGTTTGTGGTTGGCGTCGGTGGCGTCGGCGGGGCGCTGCTGGAGCAAATCAAGCGCCAGCAGGCATGGCTGAAAAACAAACATATCGACCTGCGCGTGTGCGGCGTGGCTAATTCAAAAGCGCTGCTCACCAGTGTGCACGGCCTGAATCTTGAAAACTGGCAGGCGGAACTGGCAGAAGCAAAAGAGCCGTTTAACCTTGGCCGCCTGATTCGCCTGGTGAAAGAGTATCACCTGCTCAATCCGGTGATTGTTGACTGTACCTCCAGCCAGGCTGTTGCCGATCAATATGCTGACTTCCTGCGCGAAGGCTTCCACGTGGTCACGCCGAACAAAAAGGCGAACACCTCGTCGATGGATTACTATCACCAGCTGCGCCACGCGGCAGAGAAATCGCGGCGTAAATTCCTCTACGACACCAACGTCGGCGCGGGCCTGCCGGTGATCGAAAACCTGCAAAACCTGCTTAATGCGGGTGATGAGCTGCAACGCTTCTCCGGCATTCTTTCCGGCTCCCTGTCGTTTATCTTCGGCAAGCTGGATGAAGGCATGAGTTTCTCTGAAGCAACAAAAGTGGCGCGCGAAATGGGCTATACCGAACCCGACCCGCGTGATGACCTCTCAGGGATGGACGTGGCGCGTAAGCTACTTATTTTAGCCCGCGAAACCGGACGTAGCCTCGAATTGAGTGATATGGTGGTGGAGTCGGTGCTGCCGGAAAGCTTTGATGCTTCAGGCGATACTGAAAGCTTTATGGTGCGTCTGCCGCAGTTGGATGACGAATTTTCCGCCCGCGTGGCGAAAGCGCGCGATGAAGGTAAAGTGCTGCGCTACGTCGGTAACATTGACGAAGACGGCGTGTGCCGCGTGAAGATCGACGCCGTTGACGGTAACGATCCGCTCTACAAAGTCAAAAACGGCGAGAACGCGCTGGCGTTTTACAGCCACTATTATCAACCGCTGCCGCTGGTTCTGCGCGGCTACGGTGCGGGGAACGACGTCACGGCCGCCGGGGTGTTCGCTGACCTGTTACGTACCCTGTCATGGAAGTTAGGAGTTTAAGATGGTCAAAGTATATGCCCCGGCTTCCAGTGCCAATATGAGCGTCGGGTTCGATGTATTAGGCGCGGCGGTGACGCCCATCGACGGCAGCCTGTTGGGCGATAACGTGTCGGTAGACGCGGCGGAAAGCTTCAGTCTGCGTAATGTCGGGCGTTTTGCCGATAAATTACCGACTGAGCCAAAAGAGAATATCGTTTATCAGTGCTGGGAACGTTACTGCCAGGAAATCGGTAAAACCGTTCCGGTGGCGATGACACTCGAAAAAAACATGCCGATTGGTTCCGGGCTGGGTTCCAGCGCCTGTTCCGTGGTGGCGGCGCTGGTGGCGCTGAATGAATTCTGCGGTAAGCCGCTGGACGAAACCCGCATGCTGGCCCTGATGGGCGAGATGGAAGGGCGTATCTCCGGCAGCGTGCATTACGATAACGTTGCGCCGTGCTATCTGGGCGGCATGCAACTAATGATCGAGGAAAACGGCATCATCAGCCAGCAGGTTCCGGGGTTTGATGAATGGCTGTGGGTGCTGGCATACCCCGGTATCAAAGTATCGACGGCGGAAGCGCGGGCGATTTTGCCCGCCCAGTATCGCCGTCAGGACTGTATTGCGCATGGCCGCCATCTGGCCGGTTTTATTCATGCCTGTTATTCCCGCCAGCCTCTGCTGGCGGCGAAATTGATGAAAGATGTGATTGCCGAACCGTATCGCACCAAACTGCTGCCAGGCTTCAGCCAGGCGCGCCAGGCGGTGGCGGAGATTGGCGCACTCGCCTGTGGTATTTCCGGTTCCGGGCCGACGCTGTTCGCCCTGTGTGATAAACCAGATACCGCGCAGCGCGTGGCCGACTGGCTGGGCAAACATTATCTGCAAAATCAGGAAGGCTTCGTTCATATTTGCCGGCTGGACACGGCGGGCGCACGAGTAGTGGGATAACCGATGAAACTCTATAACTTAAAAGATCACAACGAGCAGGTCAGCTTCGCGCAGGCCATCACCCAGGGCCTGGGCAAGAATCAGGGGCTGTTTTTCCCGCACGACCTGCCGGAGTTCAACCTCACTGAGGTGGATGAGATGCTGGAAATGGACTTCGTGCCGCGCAGCGCGAAAATCCTCTCCGCGTTCATCGGCGATGAAATCCCGCAGGAGTTGCTGGAAGAGCGCGTTCGCGCAGCCTTTGCCTTCCCGGCGCCGGTAAGCCAGGTGCAGGAAGACGTCGGCTGTCTGGAGCTGTTCCACGGCCCGACCCTGGCATTTAAAGACTTTGGTGGTCGCTTTATGGCGCAGATGCTGACCCATATCAGCGGCGACAAACCGGTTACCATTCTGACCGCAACGTCTGGCGATACTGGCGCGGCGGTGGCGCATGCGTTTTATGGCCTGCCAAACGTACGCGTGGTTATCCTTTACCCGCGCGGCAAAATCAGCCCGTTGCAGGAAAAACTGTTCTGTACCCTGGGCGGCAACATTGAAACTGTGGCCATCGACGGCGATTTCGATGCCTGCCAGGCGTTGGTGAAACAAGCCTTCGACGACGAAGAGCTGAAAGTGGCGCTGGGGCTTAACTCGGCTAACTCCATTAACATCAGCCGCCTGCTGGCGCAGATTTGCTACTACTTCGAAGCGGTCGCGCAACTGCCGCAGGAAGCCCGTAATCAACTGGTGGTCTCTGTGCCAAGCGGTAACTTCGGTGACCTGACCGCAGGCTTGCTGGCGAAATCCCTTGGCCTGCCCGTAAAACGCTTTATCGCTGCCACTAACGTCAATGATACCGTGCCGCGCTTCCTGCAACAGGGCGAATGGGCACCGAAATCGACGCAGGCGACGCTGTCTAATGCCATGGATGTCAGCCAGCCGAACAACTGGCCGCGCGTGGAAGAGCTGTTCCGCCGTAAAATCTGGCGTCTGAACGAGCTGGGCTATGCCGCCGTGGATGATGAAACCACCAAAGCGACCATGCGCGAACTGCGTGGGCTGGGGTATTTGTCTGAACCTCACGCGGCGGTGGCTTACCGCGCGCTGCGCGATCAGCTCAACCCAGGCGAATATGGTCTGTTCCTTGGCACGGCGCATCCGGCGAAGTTTAAAGAGAGCGTGGAAGAAATTTTGCAGGAAACACTGCCGCTGCCGAAAGAACTGGCGGACCGTGCCGATCTGCCGCTGCTCTCCCATAACCTGCCGGCGGATTTTGCCGCGCTGCGCCAGTTGATGATGAGTCAGGCGTAATCCACAGGTGTCCTCTCCTGATTGCCCGCTAAGCGGGCAATTGTGGAGAGAATGTGGACGGAAAAAGCAGGAAAAACGCAGGAATTACCAATAGATGCGGGCCATCACAGAATAGGATTGCGGAGAATAACAACCGTCGTCCTATAAGGTTATTCTTATCTCATAGGCCGAAAGGCAGATGATGAATGAGGAATAACCTATGTCGAAGTTGAAACCTGTGATCCTTGCACTGTCTATGATGCTGGCGGCTCCGGCGATGGTTCATGCAGCAGAAATCACCCTGATCCCTGCTGTGAAGCTCCAGATTGGCGATCGCGATAATAACGGTAATTACTGGGATGGCGGCCACTGGCGCGACCGTGATTACTGGAATAACCACTATGAGTGGCGCGATAACCGCTGGCATGCGCATAACCCGCCAAAACCACCGAAACCGCATCATGATAATCGTGACAAGCACAAACATAACGATAACCATGGCGGCCCCGGTAATCACGGTGGCAAGAATGATTATCGCCCCGGCCAGGGGAACGGCCATCGTTAATGCTTCTACGGCGCGGTATTTACCGCGCCGTTTTGTTTATGCCTGCTCGTGACGCTTAAACACCAGTTCATCCGTCGTGGATGATGCCTCATCAAAGAAATACCCTTCACTGTTAAACGTCGACAGCTGTTCCGGCTTCGTCAGGCGGTTCTCAATCATAAAGCGGCTCATCAGCCCGCGCGCTTTCTTGGCGTAGAAGCTAATGACTTTGAACTTGCCGTTTTTTTCATCGAGGAAGACCGGCTTAATAATGCGGCCCTTAAGCGCCTTCGGTTTTACCGATTTGAAATACTCATCGGACGCCAGATTGACCACGATATCATCGCCCTGTGAGTCCAGCGCCGAATTCAGTTTTTCCGTGATGATGTCGCCCCAGAACTGGTACAGGTCTTTCCCGCGAGTGTTCTCCAGACGAATCCCCATCTCAAGACGATAAGGCTGCATTAAATCCAGCGGGCGCAGTACGCCGTACAGGCCGGAAAGCATGCGCAGGTGTTTCTGGGCGAAATCGAAATCCGCCTCGCTGAAGGTTTCTGCCTGCAGGCCCGTGTAGACGTCGCCTTTAAAGGCCAGTATCGCCTGGCGGGCGTTGTCCGGCGTGAAATCAGGTTGCCAGTCGTGGAAACGGGTGGCGTTGAGATCCGCCAGCTTGTCACTAATGCCCATCAGCTTTTTGATTTGCGGCGCGGAAAGTTTCCGCGCTTCGCGAATCAGCTGTTGAGAGTGGTCCAGCAGCTCGGGCTGGGTGTAGCGCGTGGTCGCCAGCTCGCTTTGATAATCGAGCGTCTTCGCGGGGGAGATCAGAATCAGCATATCCAGTCCTTACTAAAAATTTCACTCAACTTTAACAAAAAAAGCGGGTGAGCGGATCGATTGCTGTGATTGCCGCGCTATTCGCGCGGCGGCTCATCCCACGCGCCAGGGGCCAGCTGCTGTTCGATATCCGGATAATAGCGGGCATTGAACACCGGCTGCACGCCCAGTTTTCGCTGGCGCAGATAGTCGCGGGCAATGATGCGCACTACCGGAGAAAGCAGTAACAAGGCTGTCAGGTTGGTGATTGCCATGAGCGCCATAATGACGTCTGCCAGTTGCCAGATTACTGGCATACTCAACAGGCTACCCGCCAGCACCATAAGAAGGGTGACTACCCTCAAAATCCAAACGGTTACGCGGTTGTGCAGGCGTAAGAAAACCAGGTTGTTTTTGGCGTAGAGATAGTTTGCGACGATGGACGTTATGGCAAAGAGCACCATGATAAAGGCCACAAAACCTGCACCCCAGTCGCCAACCAACATATTCATCGACTGTTGGATCAGGTGAACACCGCTGTGAGTCACTATTTCAGTATCGTGGCCGGAGAGTAAAACGACCATTGCACTGGCGGTACAGATGATAACAGTATCGATAAATACCCCAATCATTTGGACGATGCCCTGAGCCGCAGGATGCGGTGGCCAGGAGGCTGCTGCTGCCGCAATATTAGGCGTAGAACCCATGCCGGCTTCATTAGAGAACATCCCGCGCTGAAAACCGTTAGTAATAGCCTGACTGATGGTGTATCCCACTGCGCCCGAGGCGGCTTCCTGCCAGCCAAAGGCACTGCGCACGATCATTTCGATAAGTGCCGGGATCTCCACGATGTGCCAGAGACTGATGATGAGACTGGCGCCGACCCACAGAATGGCCATCAGTGGTGCCAGCCATTGCATCATGCGCGCGAGTTGCCTCAGGCTACGTGTTATCAACAGCATAACGGCGATCCCGGCGATGATCCCGGTGGCGAGCTTCGGCGTATCGAAAGCAAATTCCAGCGAGCGGGCCATCGAATTGGCCTGAACAGTATTGAAGATCAGGCCATAAGCCAGCAGCAGGAAAATCGAAAAGACCACGCCCATCCAGCGCATGCCTAATCCGCGCTCCATGTACCATGCGGGGCCGCCGCGAAAATGTCCCGCGTCGTCTTTTTCTTTATAGAGTTGCGCCAGTGAAGACTCGGCGAAGCTACTGGCCATACCGACGATGGCTGAAACCCACATCCAGAAGACCGCCCCGGGCCCACCGACGGTAATGGCGATGGCGACGCCCGCCAGATTGCCGCTGCCAACGCGTGCGGCCAGGCTGACGCATAATACCTGGAAAGAGGTTAACCCCCCTTTTTGCGGCGTCAGGCTACCTTTCAGACTTTTGCCAAACTGGCGGATATAGCGAAACTGTACGTAACCGGTACGCCAGGTAAACCAGACTCCGCATCCGAGGAGCAGGTAGATCATCACGGAACCCCAAAGGATTTCGCCGATAAAAGAAAGGAAATCAGGCATTAAACGTCCTCTTGTTTATGCCGAAACAGGGGCCCAATGTGCAAAATGACCGCGAAAAGCACGATTCGATTCAGCCCGTGTAAGCGTTACCAATTTAAGGGCAAACCATTGCCAGCCCTGAATGTTGAATGAATCAGTTTATCATACTCTGCGCTCTCTGGACTCCGGCAGTTGCGCTGACGTTGGGGCGTGATATCATCGAAGAAGACCGGTTACATCCCCCTAACAGCTGTTTAAAGAGAAACACTATCATGACGGACAAATTGACATCTCTACGTCAGTACACAACCGTAGTGGCTGACACCGGAGACATCGCGGCGATGAAGCTGTATCAGCCTCAGGATGCGACAACTAACCCTTCTCTGATTCTGGGCGCCGCTCAGATCCCTGAGTATCGTAAACTGATCGACGAAGCGATTGCCTGGGCGCGTAGCCAGAGCAGCGATCGCGCGCAGCAGGTTGTCGATGCTACCGATAAGCTGGCCGTAAACATTGGCCTGGAAATCCTGAAACTGGTCCCGGGCCGTATCTCCACCGAAGTGGATGCGCGCCTTTCCTATGACACCGATGCGTCTATCGCCAAAGCAAAACGTCTGATCAAGCTTTACAACGATGCTGGCATCAGCAACGACCGTATTCTGATCAAACTGGCGTCCACCTGGCAGGGCATTCGTGCCGCTGAGCAGCTGGAAAAAGACGGTATCAACTGTAACCTGACGCTGCTGTTCTCCTTCGCACAGGCTCGCGCTTGCGCCGAAGCGGGCGTGTTCCTGATCTCCCCGTTCGTGGGCCGTATTCTTGACTGGTATAAAACCAATACCGACAAGAAAGAGTACGCACCGGCTGAAGATCCGGGCGTGGTTTCCGTGAGCGAAATCTACGAATATTACAAACAGCACGGCTACGAAACTGTCGTGATGGGCGCAAGCTTCCGTAATATCGGCGAAATTCTGGAACTGGCTGGCTGTGACCGCCTGACCATCGCTCCGGCACTGCTGAAAGAGCTGGCTGAAAGCGAAGGCGCTATCGAGCGTAAACTGGCTTACACCGGCGAAGTGAAAGCGCGTCCGGCGCGTATCACTGAGTCTGAGTTCCTGTGGCAGCACAACCAGGACCCGATGGCCGTTGATAAACTGGCGGAAGGTATCCGTAAGTTTGCTATCGACCAGGAAAAACTGGAAAAAATGATCGGCGACCTGCTGTAATTCAGCCTTAGGTTCCGCATAAATAACCCGCGCTTCGTTATGAAGGCGGGTTATTTTTTTATCTGTGTCATGCGATCGCCCGTTATTCCCGTGTATCATTTCGCCTAACAGTACAAGTTTGAACGGAATGACTATGAACACTTTACGTATCGGCCTGGTGTCAATCTCTGACCGCGCATCCAGCGGCGTTTATCAGGATAAAGGTATCCCGGCCCTCGAAGCGTGGCTCGGCAAAACGCTGACCACCCCTTTTGATCTCCAGACGCGCCTGATCCCCGATGAACAACCTATCATTGAGCAAACCCTGTGCGAGCTGGTGGATGAAATGAGCTGTCATCTGGTGCTGACGACTGGCGGTACGGGTCCGGCGCGTCGCGACGTCACGCCGGATGCCACGCTGGCGATTGCCGACCGGGTGATGCCGGGCTTTGGCGAACAAATGCGTCAGGTGAGCCTGCACTTTGTGCCTACCGCAATCCTCTCCCGCCAGGTTGGCGTGATCCGCAAACAGGCGTTAATCCTTAATCTGCCGGGTCAGCCGAAAGCGATTGAGGAAACGCTGGAAGGCGTTAAAGACGCGGAAGGAAAAGTGTTGGTCAACGGTATCTTTGCCAGCGTGCCCTACTGTATACAGCTGCTGGAAGGGCCGTACATTGAAACCGACAGCCAGGTGGTAGCAGCTTTTCGCCCGAAAAGCGCGCGTCGCGAAACGAACGCCTGAAAGTAACGCATTCATGAGATAACCTTCCGCTCCGCTGGAGTGGCAATTTCCTTACGGTATATTAACTTTTAGTTTACATATGCCGTAAGGGGCGAAGGTTTCATGTCACACTACGCACGACCTCTCAATCGACAGGATTATAAAACCCTGACGCTCGCCGCGCTCGGCGGGGCGCTGGAGTTTTACGATTTCATCATTTTCGTCTTCTTCGCTGCCGTCATTGGCGAGCTTTTCTTCCCGGCTGATATCCCCGAATGGCTACGCCAGGTGCAAACCTTTGGTATCTTCGCGGCGGGGTATCTGGCGCGCCCGCTGGGCGGCATTGTGATGGCGCATTTCGGTGACATTGTCGGGCGTAAGAAGATGTTTACCCTGAGTATTCTGCTGATGGCCCTGCCAACGCTGGCGATGGGCCTGCTGCCCACCTACGCCAGCGCCGGGCTTGCCGCGCCGTTGCTTCTGTTGTTGATGCGCATTCTTCAGGGGGCGGCTATTGGCGGCGAAGTGCCGGGGGCGTGGGTGTTTGTCGCGGAACATGTACCTGCGCGGCGTATTGGTATCGCCTGCGGAACGCTGACGGCAGGGCTGACGGTTGGCATTTTACTTGGCTCCGTGGTGGCGACGTTAATTAACACCAATATGACGACGCAAACAATTCACGATGGTGGCTGGCGAATTCCGTTCCTGCTGGGCGGCGCATTTGGCCTGGTGGCGATGTACCTGCGGCGCTGGTTGCAGGAGACGCCCATTTTTCTCGAAATGCAGCAGCGTAAGACGCTGGCGCAGGAACTGCCGGTGAAGGCTGTGGTGGTCCGCCACCGGAAAGCCGTGGTGGTATCGATGCTGCTGACCTGGCTGCTCTCCGCCGGGATTGTGGTGGTGATCCTGATGTCGCCGGTCTGGCTGCAAAAGCACTACGGCTTTGCACCTGCCCTGACGCTTCAGGCTAACAGTCTGGCGACCGTGATGCTTTGCATCGGTTGTCTGCTCGCCGGTCTGGCGGCGGACCGATGGGGAGCCAGTCGCACCTTTATCCTCGGCAGCCTGCTGCTGGGGGGCTCCAGCTGGATTTTCTATCATTTTGCCGGGCTCAGTGTGGTGCATCTGTTTGGGCTTTATGGGCTGGTCGGTTTGTGCGTCGGCGTGGTCGGCGCGGTGCCTTACGTCATGGTGCGCGCGTTTCCTCCGGCGGTGCGTTTTAGCGGGATCTCCTTTTCGTATAACGTCTCGTACGCCATCTTTGGCGGCCTGACGCCTGTGGTGGTGACGTTACTGATGAGCGTCTCGCCGCTGGCTCCGGCATGGTACGTACTGGCGTTGTCGCTACTGGGGCTGGTTCTGGGGATAGCGTTGCGCCAGGATGCGCAGGAGGAGGGTAATTACGAGCAGGCTTCCAGATTAGATACGCATTCCTGACAGGCACGCGCGGCGGAGTAATACTGCGCCGCGAATCGGCTTATCAGGAGGAAACGATGACAGGGAAAGTCTCAGCAGGGCCGCACGATGCCTTTTTTCGCCAGGTGATGACACAGCCCGATGCGGCGCGCGATTTTCTGGATATTCATCTTCCGCAAGATGTACGCGCGATGTGTGATTTAAGTACGCTCCAGCTGGAGTCCGGTAACTTTATTGAAGACGACTTACGCGCCCGCTATTCCGATGTGCTGTGGTCGGTGCAGATGAACCAGCAAAAAGGCTACCTGTATGCGTTGATTGAGCATCAAAGTAAACCGGATAAACAGATGACCCAACGGCTGATGCGTTACTCGCTGGCGGCGATGCAGCGCCATGTTGAAGCGGGTCATGAAACGTTGCCGGTGGTTGTACCGATTCTGTTCTACCACGGCGCGACGCGGCCTTATCCCTACTCGATGTGCTGGTTTGATGCATTTTCCGATGCGGAGCTGGCAAAGCGGATCTACACGGCTCCCTTTCCGTTAGTTGATATTACCGAAGTCCCGGATGACGCGATTCTTACCCATCGGCGGATCGCGATTCTTGAGTTCCTGCAAAAGCATATCCGTCAGCGCGATCTCATGGCCCTGACGGCATCGCTGGTCAAGCTTTTACAGGCGGGATACACTTCGGATAGTCAGCTGCGAACCGCGCTGACGTATATCCTACAGGTCGGTTTCACCGAAGATAAAAGCGCATTTTTTCGCGAACTGGCGGAAGGCGTATCGCAGCAGGGAGAGGTTATCATGACATTGGCTGAGGAACTGAGACAGGAAGGTCTTGCGCAGGGGCTTGAACAAGGAATTGAACAAGGTCTGGTGCAAGGCCTGGAAAAAGGCCGTGAAGAAGCCACGTTCAAAATCGCTCAGGCGATGATCGCAAGCGGTATCGATCGGCTACAGATTTTACAGCTGACGGGGCTTTCGGAAGAGATGCTGGAAACGCTGGCGCGCTGATGTCGGATATCGCTCCTGCCCGCAGGCAGGAGCCACAACGATTAGTGAGATTCACCAATCGGCAGTACGGTGCGGCCAAACTGTTCGTTCAGCACTTCACCCATCGCCAGGTAGATGGCGCTGGCGCCACACACCAGGCCAATCCAGCCTGCAACATGAACGATGCTTTCATTATCCACCAGGTGGCCGATTGCCAGCAGGGCAAACAGTACGGTCAGGCTCAGGAAGACGAACTGCAACGCGCGCGCGCCTTTCAGCGTACCGAAGAACATGAACAGGGTGAAGACGCCCCACAGGCCCAGGTACACACCCAGGAAATGAGCGTCAGCCGCATCGGCCAGACCCATTTTCGGCAGCAGCAGAATCGCGACCAGCGTCAGCCAGAAGGAACCGTAAGAGGTAAAGGCGGTTAAACCGAAGGTATTGCCTTTTTTAAATTCCAGCAGGCCGGCAAAAATTTGCGCGATACCGCCGTAAAAAATGCCCATCGCCAGGATGATGCCATCCATCGGGAAAAGCCCAATATTGTGCAGGTTCAGCAAAATAGTGGTCATGCCGAAACCCATCAGACCCAGCGGAGCCGGATTAGCCAACTTAGTGTTGCCCATAATTCCTCAAAAAAATCATCATTAAATGGTGAAATAATTTTCCCGCGCAACGATACAGGCAGCGGGGCGCGGCATAATAATCAGGCGAAGTGTGGCTGTCTATGATCTGATCAGGGGAAAATGAAATATTTCCCCCTTTTATCATTGATGCGCGCTTAACCGCGCGTTTTCGATGATTCGCCGCAGGCAGGCGATGCGCAATACGGCGGGGATCGTCACCCGATAAGCGCTGCCGCTCATGGCTTTTACGCCGTTGACTGCCGCGCCGACCGGGCCTCCAAGACCCGCACCGCGCATCATGCCGTGGCCAATGACGCTGACGGCGGCATGAGTACGCAAAATATGGCCGAGTTGATCCCCTAACAGGTGTGAAACCCCGTGCGCCAGCTTCGGTGACTGGATAAGCTGTGGTAACAGGGTTTCAAGCTCATGAACTCTGCATTCTACGGCTTCCAGAAAGCGTCCCTTCTGTGCGTCGGTCATTTTTTTCCAGCAGCTGCGGATAAAATGGGCCAGCAGTTCATGCTCAATTTCCCAGGTGGACATGGTTTTGTCCGGTTTCAGACTCAATCGCTTAGCGACGTCTACCAGAATTGCGCGATACAGCTTCCCGTGCCCGCGAAATTTATTGGCGATGCTGTCTCCGCCAAAATGCTGGAGTTCACCGGCAATTAATTGCCAGTTTTGCCGATGTCGCGCCGGATGGCCGTCCATCGCCATAAACAGTTCGTTATGCAACAGGCCGCTGGATAAACGGCGTTTACCTTTTTCATTATGGGTTAGCAACCGGGCAAAGCTTTCCAGTTGCTCCTCGCTACAGTGTTGAAGAAACTGCAGATCGTCATCGTTGAGATAGGGGACGTTCATAAATTGCTGACTATTTAGTATGTGGAGGACAGACGATGTTAGTCATCGCCGATGATTTTCAGCGTCGCCATATCGGAGGAGTTCACCGTATGGCCGGAGAAGGTGATTTTTGACACGCAGCGTTTGTTGTCATTGTCGCTGTTAATATTGATCCACTCTGTCGTGACGCCTTCTTTCAGTTCGGATGGCACAGATAAACTCTGGCTGGCGCTTTTGGCCGCTTTAAAGTAGACGGATGCGCCGCTGAGCTGCGCATCACCGTGGTCGACGGTGATTTGGATACGCTTTACGACCCGGCAAACGGGTAACTTGAGTGTCAGATCGTTGGTTTCATTGCGGGGGAGCGCAATCACGCCCAACAGCTTGTGATCGTTGGCGTGGGCCGCGTTGACCAGCAGCAGGCTTAATAACAGGCTGGCGGAGGCATGGGTGAATGGCGTCATGATTATCCCTGGCATAAAAAGGTTTTATTCCTCGCAGGATAATGATTTCAATAAGTGGGAGTTGAGCTTTTAGTGCCTGTTTTGTTTTTATTATCAATCGGTTAATGAATATTTTTGACGTTATTAATTCATTTGATAAATAAACTCCCGCAAACATCGCTTTCTGTTTATCGCGTTTTTTTCCGCCGTCTGTTTAGCAATACAAAAAATTTTTTACCTTTCCCCCTTGATGGATGCGGTTACGACCCCATCTTGTAATCAACCGCAGTGGTGAGTCTGAAAAAAAACGATTCAGGGCAGTTGAAACGGCACGTTTCGCCCTTATTACAGATTCACAACCACATGTTGACCGAATTTTTAGTGGAGACGTTTAGATGGGTAAAATTATTGGTATCGACCTGGGTACTACCAACTCTTGTGTAGCGATTATGGATGGCACTACTGCACGTGTGCTGGAGAACGCCGAGGGCGATCGCACCACACCTTCTATCATTGCTTATACCCAGGATGGTGAAACTCTGGTTGGTCAGCCGGCTAAACGTCAGGCAGTGACAAACCCGCAAAACACCCTGTTTGCGATTAAACGCCTGATTGGCCGCCGCTTCCAGGACGAAGAAGTTCAGCGTGACGTTTCTATCATGCCGTACAAAATCGTTGCCGCAGACAATGGCGACGCATGGCTGGATGTGAAAGGCACCAAAACTGCACCGCCGCAGATCTCTGCTGAAGTGCTGAAAAAAATGAAGAAAACGGCTGAAGATTACCTGGGTGAACCGGTAACGGAAGCGGTTATCACCGTACCTGCATACTTTAACGATGCTCAGCGTCAGGCAACCAAAGATGCTGGCCGTATCGCAGGTCTGGAAGTAAAACGTATCATCAACGAACCGACCGCTGCCGCACTGGCTTACGGCCTGGATAAAGAAGTCGGCAACCGCACTATCGCGGTGTACGACCTGGGTGGTGGTACTTTCGATATCTCTATTATCGAAATCGACGAAGTTGACGGCGAAAAAACCTTCGAAGTTCTGGCAACCAACGGTGATACCCACCTGGGTGGTGAAGACTTCGATACCCGTCTGATCAACTACCTCGTTGACGAATTTAAGAAAGATCAGGGCATTGACCTGCGTAACGACCCGCTGGCCATGCAGCGCCTGAAAGAAGCAGCAGAAAAAGCCAAAATCGAGCTTTCCTCTGCTCAGCAGACCGACGTGAACCTGCCGTACATCACCGCAGATGCGACCGGTCCGAAACACATGAACATTAAAGTGACGCGTGCGAAACTGGAAAGCCTGGTTGAAGATCTGGTTAACCGTTCTATCGACCCGCTGAAAGTGGCTCTGCAAGATGCTGGCCTGTCCGTATCCGACGTTCAGGACGTTATCCTGGTCGGTGGTCAGACGCGTATGCCAATGGTTCAGAAGAAAGTAGCTGAATTCTTTGGTAAAGAGCCGCGTAAAGACGTGAACCCGGATGAAGCTGTGGCTATCGGTGCTGCGGTTCAGGGTGGTGTACTGACGGGTGAAGTGAAAGACGTACTGCTGCTGGACGTTACCCCGCTGTCTCTGGGTATCGAAACCATGGGC
Organism: Pseudocitrobacter sp. 2023LY-00077; assembly: GCF_055796175.1. Lineage (NCBI taxonomy): Bacteria > Pseudomonadati > Pseudomonadota > Gammaproteobacteria > Enterobacterales > Enterobacteriaceae > Pseudocitrobacter > Pseudocitrobacter sp. 2023LY-00077. The sequence continues at coordinate 24,847 of NZ_JBSPEI010000010.1, forward strand.
GGCGTGATGACTGCGCTCATCAACAAAAACACTACGATCCCGACGAAACACAGCCAGGTGTTCTCTACCGCTGAAGACAACCAGTCTGCGGTAACCATCCATGTGATTCAGGGTGAACGTAAACGTGCGTCTGATAACAAATCTCTGGGTCAGTTCAACCTGGATGGTATCAGCCCGGCACCGCGCGGCATGCCGCAGATCGAAGTCACCTTCGATATCGATGCTGATGGTATCCTGCACGTTTCCGCGAAAGACAAAAACAGCGGTAAAGAGCAGAAAATCACCATCAAGGCTTCTTCTGGCCTGAATGAAGAAGAGATCCAGAAAATGGTGCGCGAAGCGGAAGCGAATGCCGAATCTGACCGTAAGTTCGAAGAACTGGTTCAGACGCGTAACCAGGGTGACCATCTGCTGCACAGCACCCGTAAGCAGGTTGAAGAAGCAGGCGACCAGTTGCCAGCTGATGACAAAACCGCTATCGAGTCTGCACTGACTGCACTGGAAGGTTCTCTGAAAGGCGAAGATAAAGCCGACATTGAAGCGAAAATGCAGGCGCTGGCACAGGTTTCCCAGAAACTGATGGAAATCGCTCAGCAGCAGCATGCACAGCAGCAGGCTGGCGCAGCAGGCGCTGACGCTTCCGCGAACAATGCTAAAGATGACGACGTTGTCGATGCAGAGTTCGAAGAAGTAAAAGATAAAAAATAATCGCCCTTTGATTGGGTAATTACTGACACGGGCGAAGAGGGTTTCCTCTCCGCCCGTTCATGCATGTTAGGGGCAGATAAAAAACAATGGCAAAGCAAGACTATTACGAGATTTTAGGCGTTTCCAAAACAGCGGAAGAGCGTGAAATCAAAAAGGCGTACAAGCGCCTGGCCATGAAATATCACCCGGACCGCAACCAGGGTGATAAAGAAGCCGAAGCCAAATTTAAAGAAATTAAAGAGGCTTACGAAATCCTGACCGACGCGCAGAAGCGTGCGGCCTACGACCAGTACGGTCATGCTGCCTTTGAACAGGGTGGTATGGGCGGTGGCGGCGGCTTTGGCGGCGGCGCTGATTTCAGCGATATCTTTGGTGACGTATTTGGCGACATCTTCGGCGGCGGTCGTGGCCGTCAGCGTGCTTCACGCGGTGCCGACCTGCGCTACAACATGGAATTGACCCTTGAAGAAGCGGTCCGTGGTGTCACCAAAGAGATCCGTATCCCGACGCTGGAAGAGTGTGACGTCTGCCACGGCAGCGGTGCTAAAGCGGGGACCCAGCCGCAAACCTGCCCGACCTGTCATGGTGCAGGCCAGGTGCAGATGCGTCAGGGCTTCTTCGCCGTACAGCAGACCTGTCCGCACTGTCAGGGCCGCGGTACGTTGATCAAAGATCCGTGCAACAAATGTCACGGTCATGGTCGCGTTGAGAAAACCAAAACTCTGTCGGTTAAAATTCCGGCGGGTGTGGATACCGGCGATCGCATTCGCCTTTCTGGCGAAGGTGAAGCAGGCGAACATGGCGCACCAGCAGGCGATCTGTACGTTCAGGTTCAGGTAAAACAGCACGCTATCTTCGAGCGTGAAGGCAATAACCTGTACTGTGAAGTGCCGATTAACTTCGCCATGGCGGCGCTGGGCGGCGAAATTGAGGTGCCGACGCTGGACGGTCGCGTTAACCTGAAAGTGCCTGGTGAAACCCAAACCGGCAAACTGTTCCGTATGCGCGGGAAAGGTGTGAAATCTGTTCGCGGTGGTGCGCAGGGTGACCTGCTGTGCCGCGTAGTGGTAGAAACACCGGTTGGCCTGAACGACAAGCAGAAACAGTTGCTGAAAGAGTTGCAGGAAAGCTTTGGTGGCCCGACGGGTGAGAAAAACAGCCCGCGCTCTAAAAGCTTCTTTGATGGCGTGAAAAAGTTCTTTGACGATCTGACGCGCTAACGCTCTGCTTGCGCAGCAAAATCTGAAACCCCGTGCCTGCATGGGGTTTTTTATTTGTGCCAGGTCGGAGTGGCGTAGCGCATCCGGTAAAAGTAAACCTCGTAAAAACTGAATTATAATCCAGATATAAACTGATTTTGCCGATCTTTCTTTCACGATACCCTAGTTTAATCGATGAATAAGCAGTAAAAGAGAGAGTAAAAGTGAAACATTTACAGCGTTTCTTTCATAGTGATGCTTCTGGCGGGATTATCCTGATTATTGCGGCGACTCTCGCCATGCTTCTGGCTAATATGGGCGCGACCAGCGGTCTCTACCATGCGTTCCTGGACACGCCGGTCCAGTTGAAAGTGGGCGCCCTTGAAATCAATAAAAACATGCTGCTGTGGATCAACGATGCGTTGATGGCGGTCTTCTTCCTGCTGATTGGCCTGGAGGTCAAGCGCGAGATGGTTGAAGGCGCGCTGGCGACCCGTCGGCAGGCGATATTCCCGGTAGTGGCTGCGTTGGGCGGTATGGTGGTGCCGGCGCTGGTCTATCTGGCGTTCAACTTCCAGGATCCGATTGCCAGCAGCGGTTGGGCGATCCCGGCGGCGACGGATATCGCTTTTGCCTTAGGTGTGCTGGCGCTGCTCGGCAGTCGCGTGCCTGCGTCGTTAAAAATCTTCCTGATGGCGCTGGCGATTATCGATGACCTGGGCGCGATCGTTATTATTGCGCTGTTTTATACCCATGACCTGTCGCTGTTGTCCCTGGCGATTGCGGCGGCGGCCATTGCGGCGCTGGCGATTCTCAACGTCAGCGGCGTGCGTCGCACCGGGCTCTATATTCTGGTGGGCGTGATCCTGTGGACAGCGGTGCTGAAATCGGGCGTGCATGCCACGCTTGCCGGGGTGATTGTCGGCTTCTTTATTCCGCTGAAAACGGAAAACGGTAAATCACCGGCCAAACAGCTGGAGCATGTGCTGCACCCCTGGGTGGCGTTTATGATTCTGCCGCTGTTCGCTTTTGCCAATGCGGGCGTATCCTTGCAGGGCGTGACGCTGGAAGGGTTAACCTCGCTGCTGCCGCTGGGCATTATCGCCGGTCTGTTTATCGGTAAGCCGCTGGGGATTTCCCTCTTCTGCTGGCTGGCGCTGAAACTCAAGCTGGCGCGTTTGCCGGAAGGGGCAAACTTCTCGCAGATCATGGCGGTTGGTTTGCTGTGCGGTATCGGCTTTACTATGTCTATCTTTATCGCCAGCCTCGCGTTTGGCGCGGTCGATCCAGAGCTGATCACCTGGGCGAAACTGGGCATTCTGCTGGGCTCGCTGCTGTCGGCAGTCGTGGGATACAGTTTGCTGCGTATGCATCTGAAGCCGGAGCAGGCATAATTAGCGTGAATGATTTGCCGGATGGCTACGTTGCCATCCGGCGCGATAACATTTCAGGGAGGAAACCACAGATGTCGCACATTAACTACAACCATCTCTACTACTTCTGGCATGTTTACAAAGAAGGCTCTGTTGTCGGTGCCGCCGAAGCGCTGTACCTGACGCCGCAGACCATCACTGGGCAAATCAAAGCCCTTGAAGAGCGTTTACAGGGCAAGCTTTTCAAACGCAAAGGGCGTGGCATTGAGCCGAGCGAACTGGGTGAACTGGTGTTTCGCTACGCCGATAAGATGTTCACCCTGAGCCAGGAGATGCTCGATATCATCAACTACCGCAAAGAGTCGAATTTGCTGTTTGATGTGGGCGTGGCGGATGCACTGTCAAAACGGCTGGTTAGCGGTGTGCTGGACGCGGCCGTCGTGGAAGATGAACAAATCCATCTGCGCTGCTTTGAATCGACACATGAGATGCTGCTGGAGCAGCTCAGCCAGCATAAGCTGGATATGATTATCTCCGATTGTCCGATCGATTCCACCCAGCAGGAAGGGCTGTTTTCGGTGAAGATTGGTGAGTGTGGCGTCAGTTTTTGGTGCATGAATCCGCCGCCGGAAAAATCGTTTCCCGCCTGCCTGGAGGAGCGTCGTTTGCTAATACCGGGTCGCCGCTCGATGCTTGGGCGCAAGCTATTGAACTGGTTTAACACCCAGGGGCTGAAGGTCGAAATCCTCGGCGAGTTTGACGATGCGGCATTGATGAAAGCGTTTGGCTCTGCGCACAATGCGATTTTCGTGGCACCCACGCTTTACGGGCATGATTTCTTTGCCGACGAGAGCATTATCGAGATTGGCAGGATGGAAAACGTCATGGAGGAGTACCACGCTATATTTGCTGAGCGAATGATTCAGCATCCGGCGGTGCAGCGGATTTGTAACCGGGATTATTCTGCGCTATTTGCGCTTCCGCAATAAAACGCAGACGTAAAAAAACCCGCACGAGGCGGGTTTTTTCAACAAAGCGATAACAAGCAGGCGATTAAGCCAGTTTGTTGATCTGAGCGGTCAGGTTTGCTTTATGACGCGCAGCTTTGTTTTTGTGGATCAGACCTTTAGCAGCCTGACGGTCCACGATCGGTTGCATTTCGTTAAATGCTTTAACTGCAGCAGCTTTGTCGCCAGCTTCGATTGCTGCGTATACTTTCTTGATGAAAGTACGCATCATAGAGCGACGGCTTGCGTTGTGCTTGCGAGCCTTTTCAGACTGAACGGCGCGCTTCTTAGCTGATTTGATATTAGCCAAGGTCCAACTCCCAAATGTGTTCTATATGGACAATTCAAAGGCCGAGGAATATGCCCGTTTAGCCTTCTTTTGTCAATGGATTTGTGCAAATAAGCGCCGTTAATGTATCAACGCTTCATTACGTATTGATGGCGCAGGATTCTACCAGCTTGTGGGCGACGAATACAGCCTTTCCGGCATAAAATTCGCACGACCGGCACAGATTTTCTTGCCTTTTATCGTGATGCTGATGAAATCATTGTCTCTTTCCCTGTACAAGGTGCAATCGCCGGTTAACGTCGCTTGCTGTACAAGGTATACTTTGGCGATTTTCACTCTTTTGAGCCAGACATGAAGCTGATACGCGGCATACAAAATCTCAGTCAGGCCCCGCACGGGTGTGTGCTGACCATTGGAAATTTCGACGGTGTGCATCGTGGCCACCAGGCGTTGCTACAGGGTCTGCGTGCCGAAGGGCGTGCGCGTAATCTGCCTGTCGTGGTGATGATTTTCGAACCGCAGCCGCTGGAGCTGTTTGCGGGCGATAAGTCCCCCGCGCGTCTGACGCGTCTGCGTGAAAAGCTGCGCTATTTGGCTGAGAGCGGTGTTGATTATGTCGTCTGTCTTCGTTTTGATCGCCGCTTTGCCGCGCTGAGCGCACAAGACTTTATCCGCACCCTGCTGGTGAAGCGTTTAGGCGTCCAGTTTTTGGCTGTGGGTGATGATTTCCGCTTTGGCGCTGGTCGTCAGGGTGATTTCTTGTTATTACAGAAGGCGGGCGCTGAGTTTGGCTTTGATGTCACCAGCACACAAACCTTCTGCGAGGGCGGTGTACGCATCAGCAGCACCGCTGTGCGCCAGGCGCTGGCGGATGACCAGCTCGAACTGGCTGAAAATTTACTGGGGCATCCTTTTACTATCTCCGGACGCGTGGTGCACGGCGATGAGTTAGGACGCACCATCGGTTTCCCGACGGCGAATTTACCGCTGCGTCGTCAGGTCTCCCCGGTTAAAGGGGTTTATGCGGTAGAAGTGACGGGGCTTGGCGACAAAGTGTATACCGGCGTTGCCAATATCGGTACCCGCCCAACGGTGGCTGGCGTGCGCCAGCAACTGGAAGTGCATCTGTTGGACGTTGTAATGGACCTCTACGGTCGCCATATAGACGTTATCCTGCGTAAAAAAATACGCAATGAGCAGCGATTCGCGTCGCTGGATGAGCTTAAAGCGCAAATCGCGCGTGACGAATTAACGGCCCGCGAATTTTTTGGGCTTTCAAAACCGGCTTAATGCCTGAATACGTACGTTTAAATACGGAATCGAGAATCTAATGAGTGACTATAAATCTACCCTGAATTTGCCGGAAACAGGGTTCCCGATGCGCGGCGATCTCGCCAAGCGCGAACCGGGAATGCTGGCGCGTTGGACCGAAGATGACCTGTACGGCATCATTCGTGCCGCGAAAAAGGGCAAAAAAACCTTCATTCTGCATGATGGCCCTCCATATGCGAATGGCAGCATTCATATTGGTCACTCTGTTAACAAGATTCTCAAAGACATTATTATTAAGTCCAAAGGTCTGACGGGTTACGACTCTCCGTACGTGCCGGGCTGGGACTGCCACGGTCTGCCAATTGAGCTGAAAGTCGAGCAAGAGTTCGGTAAGCCGGGCGAGAAGTTCACCGCCGCAGAATTCCGCGCCAAATGCCGTGAATACGCAGCGGGTCAGGTGGATGGTCAGCGTAAAGACTTCATCCGTTTGGGCGTGCTGGGCGACTGGCAGCACCCGTACCTGACTATGGATTTCAAAACCGAAGCCAACATCATTCGTGCACTCGGTAAAATCATCCATAACGGCCACATGCTGAAAGGCGCGAAGCCGGTTCACTGGTGCGTTGACTGCCGTTCCGCGCTGGCTGAAGCGGAAGTGGAATACTATGACAAAACCTCTCCGTCCATCGACGTGGCCTTCCACGCGGTTGACGCGGATGCGGTAAAAGCGAAATTCGGTGTTGCCAACGTCAACGGGCCGGTTTCCCTGGTTATCTGGACCACTACCCCGTGGACGCTGCCAGCAAACCGCGCAATCTCGCTTTCCAAAGAGTTCGACTACGCGCTGGTGCAGGTTGATGGCCAGGCCGTTATCGTGGCGAAAGATCTGCTCGATGGCGTGATGAAGCGTATCGGCGCGGCAGATTATACCGTGCTGGGGACCGTAAACGGCGCAGAGCTTGAACTGATGCGTTTCCAGCACCCGTTCATGGGCTTCGACGTGCCGGCAATTCTGGGCGACCACGTTACGCTGGACGCGGGGACCGGTGCGGTACATACCGCCGGTGGTCACGGCCCGGACGACTACACCATTAGCCAGAAATATGGTCTGGAAATCGCTAACCCGGTTGGCCCGGACGGCGCTTACCTGGCGGGTACGTACCCTGGGCTGGACGGCGTTAACGTCTTCAAAGCGAACGATAAAATCGTTGAGCTGCTGCAAGAGAAAGGCGCACTGCTGCACGTAGAAAAAATGCAGCACAGCTACCCTTGCTGCTGGCGTCACAAAACGCCGATCATCTTCCGTGCGACCCCGCAGTGGTTCATCAGCATGGATCAAAAAGGCCTGCGTATTCAGTCGCTCAAAGAGATCGACCGTATCGAGCAGGAAGGTCTGGCGAAAGAAAATCTGAGCGGTTGGATCCCGGCATGGGGTAAAGCGCGCATCGAATCCATGGTGGCGAACCGCCCTGACTGGTGTATCTCCCGTCAGCGTACCTGGGGCGTGCCAATGTCGCTGTTCGTGCATAAAGACACCGAAGAGCTGCATCCGCGTACCACTGAACTTATCGAAGAAGTCGCAAAATACGTTGAGAAAGACGGTATTCAGGCGTGGTGGGATCTCGACCCGCGTGAGCTCCTCGGTGACGACGCAGACAACTACGTGAAAGTGCCGGATACCCTGGACGTCTGGTTTGACTCCGGGTCTACCAGCTACTCCGTGGTTGATGCGCGTCCGGAATTTGGCGGCCATACGCCGGATATGTACCTGGAAGGTTCTGACCAGCATCGCGGCTGGTTCATGTCTTCCCTGATGATCTCCACGGCGATGAAAGGCAAAGCGCCTTACCGTCAGGTACTGACCCACGGCTTCACCGTGGATGGTCAGGGCCGTAAGATGTCTAAATCCATCGGTAACACCGTTTCTCCGCAGGACGTGATGAATAAACTCGGCGCGGATATCCTGCGTCTGTGGGTGGCATCGACCGACTACACCGGTGAAATGGCCGTTTCTGACGAAATCCTGAAACGTGCTGCCGACAGCTATCGTCGTATCCGTAACACCGCGCGCTTCCTGCTGGCGAACCTGAACGGGTTCGATCCGCTGAAAGACATGGTGAAACCGGAAGAGATGGTGGTGCTGGATCGCTGGGCGGTTGGCTGTGCGAAAGAAGCGCAGGAAGACATCCTGAAAGCGTACGAATCCTACGATTTCCACGAAGTGGTACAGCGTCTGATGCGCTTCTGCTCCGTTGAAATGGGCTCGTTCTATCTCGACATCATCAAAGACCGCCAGTACACCGCGAAAGCAGACAGCGTAGCGCGTCGTAGCTGCCAGACTGCGCTGTACCACATCGCCGAAGCGCTGGTGCGCTGGATGGCGCCGATCATGTCCTTCACCGCAGATGAAATCTGGGGCTACTTGCCAGGCGATCGCGAGAAATACGTGTTCACCGGTGAATGGTATGAAGGCCTGTTTGGCCTGGGCGAAACCGAAGCCATGAACGACGGCTTCTGGGACGTTCTGCTGCAGGTGCGTGGCGAAGTGAACAAGGTTATCGAACAGGCGCGTGCGGATAAGAAAGTCGGCGGTTCTCTGGAAGCGGCAGTGACCCTGTACGCGGAACCAGAACTGGCGGCGAAACTGACCGCGCTGGGCGAAGAACTGCGATTTGTCCTGTTGACCTCGGGTGCCAACGTTGCGGAATATAACGCAGCACCTGTTGATGCTCAGCAGAGCGAACTGCTCAAAGGGCTGAAAGTGGCGCTGAGCAAAGCCGAAGGTGAGAAGTGTCCGCGCTGCTGGCATTACACCCAGGACGTCGGCAAGGTGGCGGAACACGCAGAAATTTGCGGACGCTGTGTCAGCAACATCGCCGGTGATGGCGAAAAACGTAAGTTTGCCTGATGAGTAAATCGATGTGTTCAACAGGGCTACGCTGGCTGTGGCTGGTCGTCGTCGTGCTGATTATCGATCTGGGCAGCAAATTCCTGATCCTCCAGAACTTTGCTCTGGGGGATACGGTACCGCTGTTCCCGTCGCTTAATCTGCATTATGCGCGTAACTATGGCGCGGCATTTAGCTTCCTCGCCGACAGCGGCGGCTGGCAGCGTTGGTTCTTTGCCGGTATCGCTATTGGTATCTGCGTGGCGCTGACGGTGCTGATGTACCGCTCGAAGGCCACTCAGAAGCTCAACAACATCGCCTATGCGCTGATTATTGGCGGCGCGCTGGGTAATTTGTTTGACCGCCTGTGGCACGGCTTCGTGGTCGATATGATCGACTTCTACGTCGGCGACTGGCACTTTGCCACCTTCAACCTGGCTGATAGCGCAATCTGCGTCGGCGCGGCGTTGATCGTGCTGGAAGGTTTCTTACCTTCCAAAGAGAAAAAAGCCGCATAAAAAAATGCCGGATGGCGCTTGCGCTAATCCGGCCTACAATTATTGCGATCCTTGTAGGCCCGGTAAGCGTAGCGCCACCGGGCAGACAGGCGGCGCCATTTTAAAGAGCAAACCTGCATGTCTGAATCTGTACAGAGCAACAGCGCCGTTCTGGTGCATTTCTCACTGAAACTCGATGACGGTTCTACCGCCGAATCGACCCGCAACAACGGCAAACCGGCGCTGTTCCGCCTGGGCGATGGCTCGCTCTCTGAAGGGTTGGAACAACATCTGCTGGGCCTGAAAGCGGGTGACAAAAAAGAATTTTCTCTGGAGCCGGATGCCGCGTTTGGCGTCTCGACGCCGGACCTGATTCAGTACTTCTCCCGCCGCGAATTTATGGATGCGGGCGAACCTGAAATCGGCGCAATCATGCTCTTTACCGCTATGGATGGCAGCGAGATGCCAGGCGTTATCCGTGAGATTAACGGCGATTCCATCACCGTTGATTTCAACCACCCGCTGGCAGACCATACCGTTCATTTTGATATTGAAGTACTGGAGATCGATCCGGTACTGGAGGTCTGAAATGCAGATCCTGTTGGCTAACCCGCGCGGCTTTTGCGCGGGGGTAGACCGCGCTATCAGCATTGTTGAAAACGCGCTGGCGATTTACGGCGCGCCAATCTACGTGCGTCATGAAGTGGTACACAACCGTTATGTGGTCGACAGCCTGCGCGAGCGTGGCGCGATTTTTATTGAGCAGATCAGCGAAGTGCCTGACGGCGCGATTCTGATTTTCTCCGCTCACGGTGTGTCTCAGGCTGTGCGCAACGAAGCGAAAAGCCGCGATCTGACCGTCTTCGACGCTACCTGCCCGCTGGTGACCAAAGTCCATATGGAAGTCGCCCGTGCCAGCCGCCGTGGTGAAGAATCCATTCTGATTGGCCATGCTGGTCACCCGGAAGTGGAAGGCACCATGGGCCAGTACAGCAACCCGGAAGGGGGAATGTACCTGGTGGAATCGCCGGAAGATGTCTGGACGCTGGATGTTAAAAACGACGCCAAACTGTCGTTTATGACCCAGACCACGCTCTCCGTTGACGATACGTCTGATGTGATTGATGCGCTGCGCAAGCGCTTCCCGAAAATCGTCGGCCCGCGCAAAGATGATATTTGCTACGCCACCACTAACCGTCAGGAAGCCGTGCGCTCGCTGGCGGAACAGGCTGACGTGGTGCTGGTCGTGGGTTCGAAAAACTCCTCGAACTCCAACCGCCTGGCGGAACTGGCACAGCGAATGGGCAAAGCGGCCTATCTGATTGATGACGCGACGGATATCCAGGAAAAGTGGGTGAAAGACGCCGCCTGTGTCGGTGTCACCGCTGGTGCATCCGCGCCGGATATTCTGGTACAGAATGTCATTGCACGCCTGCAAACCCTCGGCGGCGGCGAAGCGATTCCACTGGAAGGCCGCGAAGAGAACATTGTCTTTGAAGTGCCGCGCGAGCTGCGTGTGGATGTTCGTGAAGTCGAGTAAGTTATTCCCTTCATAAATATGACAATATGCCAGACTTAATGTCTGGCATTTTTTTATGGAGGAAATATGCGCCTGCCGATTATTCTCGATACCGATCCTGGCATTGACGATGCCGCTGCCATTGCGGCAGCTTTGTTTGCCCCGGAGCTGGATCTCCAGCTTATGACTACCGTTGCAGGCAACGTTTCCGTTGAGAAAACCACGCGTAACGCTCTCCAGTTGCTGCATTTTTGGGAGGCTAACATTCCGCTGGCTCAGGGTGCGGCAAAGCCGCTGGTGCGCCCGCTGCGCGATGCGGCCTATGTGCACGGGCAGTCCGGCATGGAAGGTTACGACTTTACCGAACATCAGCGTCAGCCGCTGGAGAAACCGGCGTTTATCGCCATTCGCGATGCGCTGATGCACTCACCTGAACCTGTCACGCTGGTCGCCATCGGCCCACTCACCAATATCGCGCTGCTGCTCTCTCAGTATCCGGAGTGCCAGTTTAATATCCGCCGCCTGGTAATTATGGGTGGTTCGGCCGGGCGGGGTAATTTCACGCCAAACGCCGAATTTAACATCGCTATCGACCCGGAAGCCGCTGCGCAGGTTTTCCAGAGTGGGCTGGAAATTGTGATGTGCGGCCTGGATGTGACTAACCAGGCCGTGTTGACACCGGACTATCTGGCAACGCTCCCGGCTCTCAATAAAACCGGCAAAATGCTGCATTCGTTGTTCAGCCACTACCGCAGCGGCAGCATGCAAAGCGGCCTGCGCATGCACGATCTCTGCGCTATCGCGTGGCTGGTGCGACCGGAACTGTTTACCCTGAAACCGTGCTTTGTCGCCGTCGAGACGCAGGGAACCTATACCGCCGGTACCACCGTGGTGGATATTGAGGACCGACTCGGCCAACCGGCGAATGTGCAGGTTGCGCTGGGGCTGGATGTGGAGGGGTTCCGTAAGTGGGTGGCGGAGGTGTTCCAACTTGCGCCCTAGGTGTCTTCTTACGCAGAGAATAATTCTGTTGGGAAATGACAATAACTCAGACACTTTCCATTAGAACGGTGTAAAAGCGTTAGATTTACGCCTTAACCTTTCAGCTTTAGCCATGATTCGTCCTTTCCGATGAATCATGGCTTTTACTGATATTCCCCTCTGTTTATCATTTAATTCTAATTATGGGCGTTTTCGGCTGGCGGCCTCCGGGCGGGCTGGTTACTCTGAGAACGGTTTACGCAAAATTAACAAAAGAGAATAGCTATGCATGATGCACAAATCCGTGTCGCCATTGCCGGGGCCGGTGGACGTATGGGACGCCAGTTAATTCAGGCGGCGATTGCAATGGACGGCGTTCAGTTGGGCGCGGCGCTGGAGCGCGAAGGTTCCAGCCTGCTGGGCAGTGATGCGGGCGAACTGGCGGGCGCGGGGAAAACTGGCGTGACCGTTCAGAGCAGCCTCGACGCGGTTAAAGATGATTTTGATGTATTTATCGATTTTACCCGCCCGGAAGGCACGCTGACGCATTTGGCGTTCTGCCGTGAGCACGGGAAAGGCATGGTTATCGGGACCACCGGTTTTGATGATGCCGGCAAGCAGGCTATTCGCGATGCCTCTCAGGAGATAGCGATTGTCTTTGCGGCCAACTTCAGCGTAGGCGTGAACGTCATGCTGAAGCTGCTGGAGAAAGCGGCCAAAGTGATGGGCGACTATACCGACATCGAAATTATTGAAGCGCACCATCGTCACAAAGTGGATGCGCCATCAGGCACGGCGCTGGCGATGGGCGAGGCGATTGCCTCGGCGCTGGATAAAGATCTGAAAGAGTGCGCCGTTTACAGCCGTGAAGGTTATACCGGTGAGCGCGTACCGGGCACTATCGGTTTTGCGACCGTGCGTGCGGGCGATATCGTCGGCGAACATACGGCGATGTTCGCCGATATTGGTGAACGCGTGGAGATTACGCACAAAGCGTCCAGCCGCATGACGTTTGCCAATGGCGCGGTGCGTTCGGCTTTATGGCTCAAGTCGAAACAAAACGGTCTTTTTGATATGCGTGATGTGCTTAATCTTAATGAATTATAGTATTTATTACCCATCGTGATGTGGTATTGCAGTCAGTAAGGTATTGATTGCATAGGGCGATATTTTATCGCCCTTTATTTTATTAGTTTCGCATTATTTTGTGTGTGAAATGCATAAAATAACAACTTATCTTGGTGTTGTTGGTTGTTTAAATGTAAATTTTGACCATCTGGTCTACTTTTTTTCACGCCCAAGTCCATTTTTAACATTCTTTAAGCCCCGCAAGCGTTTTCCAGTGTGAGTTAGGTGATCTTTTTGCCTGTTAAAAGCGTCAGTTAAAGCCAGTGGCGCAAAATAATAATAAAAAATGCCCTTTAAGGTAGACTTTTGTCTGGGCTCTCTCTAGAATGCCGCCGTTTGCCAGAAATTCAAAGGTAAGCAGATTTGCATTGATTTATGTCACCATTGTGAATTAATATGCAAATAAAGTGAGTGAATATTCTCTGGAGGGTGTTTTGATTAAGTCAGCGCTATTGGTTCTGGAAGACGGAACCCAGTTTCACGGTCGGGCCATAGGGGCAACAGGTTCGGCGGTTGGGGAAGTCGTTTTCAATACTTCAATGACCGGTTATCAAGAAATCCTCACTGATCCTTCCTATTCTCGCCAAATCGTTACTCTTACTTATCCTCATATCGGCAATGTCGGCACCAATGCTGCTGACGAAGAGTCTTCTCAGGTTCATGCGCAAGGTTTGGTTATCCGTGACCTGCCGCTGATTGCCAGCAACTACCGCAATACTGAAGACCTCTCTTCCTATCTGAAACGCCATAACATCGTGGCGATTGCCGATATCGATACCCGTAAGCTGACGCGTCTGCTGCGCGAGAAGGGCGCACAGAACGGTTGCATCATCGCTGGGGATAACCTCGATGCGGCGCTGGCGCTGGAAAAAGCCCGTGCGTTCCCGGGCCTGAACGGAATGGACCTGGCGAAAGAAGTCACCACCCGCGAATCCTACAGCTGGACGCAGGGTAGCTGGACACTGGCAGAAGAGCTGCCGGAAGCCAAAAAAGAAGAAGAGCTGCCATTCCACGTCGTTGCCTACGATTTTGGCGCGAAACGCAATATTCTGCGCATGCTGGTTGACCGTGGCTGTCGCCTGACCATCGTTCCGGCGCAAACGTCTGCGGAAGATGTGCTGAAGATGAACCCGGACGGCGTGTTCCTCTCCAACGGCCCAGGCGACCCGGCACCATGTGATTACGCGATTACCGCGATTCAGAAATTCCTTGAAACCGACATTCCGGTATTCGGCATCTGCCTTGGCCATCAGCTGCTGGCGCTGGCGAGCGGTGCGAAGACCATCAAGATGAAGTTCGGCCACCACGGCGGCAACCATCCGGTGAAAGATATCGATAAGAACGTGGTGATGATCACCGCGCAGAACCATGGTTTCGCGGTGGATGAAGCAACGCTGCCTGCGAATCTGCGCGTGACGCATAAATCCCTGTTCGACGGCACGCTGCAAGGTATTCACCGTACCGATAAGCCAGCGTTCAGTTTCCAGGGGCACCCGGAAGCGAGCCCAGGCCCGCACGATGCCGCACCGCTGTTCGACCACTTTATCGAGCTTATTGAGCAATATCGTCAGTCCGCGAAATAATCAGGAGTTATAAGAGCCATGCCAAAACGTACAGACATAAAAAGTATCCTGATTCTGGGTGCGGGCCCGATTGTTATCGGCCAGGCGTGTGAGTTTGACTACTCCGGCGCCCAGGCGTGTAAAGCGCTGCGTGAAGAGGGTTACCGCGTCATTCTGGTAAACTCCAACCCGGCAACCATCATGACCGACCCGGAAATGGCCGATGCGACCTACATCGAGCCGATTCAGTGGGAAGTGGTGCGCAAGATTATTGAAAAAGAGCGCCCGGATGCGGTGCTGCCGACCATGGGCGGCCAGACAGCGCTGAACTGCGCGCTGGAACTGGAACGTCAGGGCGTGCTGGAAGAGTTCGGCGTCACCATGATTGGTGCCACCGCAGACGCGATTGATAAAGCAGAAGATCGCCGTCGCTTCGACGTCGCGATGAAGAAAATCGGTCTCGATACCGCGCGTTCCGGTATCGCGCACACTATGGAAGAAGCACTGGCGGTTGCCGCTGACGTTGGCTTCCCGTGCATTATCCGTCCATCCTTTACCATGGGCGGCACCGGCGGCGGTATCGCTTATAACCGCGAAGAGTTCGAAGAAATCTGCGAGCGCGGTCTGGATCTCTCCCCAACCAACGAACTGCTGATTGATGAATCACTGATTGGCTGGAAAGAGTACGAGATGGAAGTGGTGCGTGATAAAAACGACAACTGCATCATCGTCTGCTCTATCGAAAACTTCGATGCGATGGGTATCCACACCGGTGACTCCATCACTGTCGCACCAGCCCAAACGCTGACCGATAAAGAATATCAAATCATGCGTAACGCCTCGATGGCGGTGCTGCGTGAAATCGGCGTCGAAACCGGCGGTTCTAACGTCCAGTTCTCGGTTAACCCGAAAAATGGTCGTCTGATTGTTATCGAAATGAACCCGCGCGTGTCTCGCTCATCTGCACTGGCATCGAAAGCGACTGGCTTCCCGATTGCTAAAGTGGCGGCGAAACTGGCGGTGGGTTACACCCTCGACGAACTGATGAACGACATCACCGGTGGCCGTACTCCGGCTTCCTTCGAACCGTCCATCGACTACGTTGTGACCAAAATCCCTCGCTTTAACTTCGAGAAATTTGCCGGTGCGAATGACCGTCTGACCACTCAGATGAAATCGGTCGGTGAAGTGATGGCGATTGGTCGCACGCAGCAGGAATCCCTGCAAAAAGCACTGCGCGGCCTGGAAGTGGGCGCGATGGGCTTTGACCCGAAAGTGAGCCTGGATGACCCGGAAGCGCTGACCAAAATTCGCCGCGAGCTGAAAGATGCAGGCGCTGAGCGTATCTGGTACATCGCCGATGCATTCCGTGCCGGGATGTCAGTCGATGGTGTCTTCAACCTGACTAACATCGACCGCTGGTTCCTGGTTCAAATTGAAGAGCTGGTGCGCCTGGAAGAGAAAGTAGCGGAAGTCGGTATCAACGGCCTCGACGCGGACTTCCTGCGTCAGCTGAAACGCAAAGGCTTTGCCGATGCGCGTCTGGCTAAACTGGCGGGCGTGCGTGAAGCGGAAATCCGCAAACTGCGTGACCAGTACAACCTGCACCCGGTCTACAAGCGTGTGGATACCTGCGCGGCAGAATTTGCGACCGACACCGCGTACATGTACTCCACGTACGAAGATGAGTGCGAATCCAACCCGTCCACCCGTGACAAAATCATGGTCCTCGGCGGCGGCCCGAACCGTATCGGTCAGGGTATCGAATTCGATTACTGCTGCGTACACGCCTCGCTGGCGCTGCGCGAAGACGGTTACGAGACCATCATGGTTAACTGTAACCCGGAAACCGTCTCCACCGACTACGACACCTCCGACCGTCTCTACTTCGAGCCGGTAACCCTGGAAGATGTGCTGGAAATCGTGCGTATCGAGAAGCCGAAAGGCGTTATCGTCCAGTACGGCGGCCAGACCCCGCTGAAACTGGCGCGCGCACTGGAAGCCGCTGGCGTACCGGTTATCGGTACCAGCCCGGATGCCATCGACCGTGCGGAAGACCGTGAACGCTTCCAGCATGCGGTTGACCGTCTGAAACTGAAACAACCGGCAAACGCCACCGTCACCGCTATCGAAATGGCGGTTGAGAAAGCGAAAGAGATTGGCTACCCGCTGGTGGTGCGTCCGTCCTACGTCCTTGGCGGCCGCGCGATGGAAATCGTTTACGATGAAGCTGACCTGAAACGCTACTTCCAGACCGCCGTTAGCGTCTCTAACGACGCGCCGGTACTGCTCGACCGCTTCCTCGACGATGCGGTAGAGGTAGATGTGGACGCAATCTGCGACGGCGAAATGGTGCTGATTGGCGGCATCATGGAGCACATCGAGCAGGCGGGCGTACACTCCGGTGACTCTGCATGTTCTCTGCCAGCGTACACGCTGAGCCAGGAAATTCAGGATGTGATGCGCCAGCAGGTGCAGAAACTGGCCTTCGAATTGCAGGTGCGCGGCCTGATGAACGTGCAGTTTGCGGTGAAAGATAACGAAGTCTACCTGATTGAAGTTAACCCGCGTGCGGCGCGTACCGTACCGTTCGTCTCTAAAGCGACCGGTGTTCCGCTGGCGAAAGTGGCGGCGCGTGTGATGGCAGGCAAAACGCTGGCCGAGCAAGGCGTGACCAAAGAAATCATCCCGCCGTACTACTCGGTGAAAGAAGTGGTGCTGCCGTTCAACAAATTCCCGGGCGTTGACCCGCTGTTGGGGCCAGAAATGCGCTCTACCGGGGAAGTGATGGGCGTGGGCCGCACGTTCGCAGAAGCCTTTGCGAAAGCGCAGCTGGGCAGTAACTCCACCATGAAGAAACAGGGCCGCGCGCTGCTCTCCGTGCGCGAAGGCGACAAAGAACGCGTTGTTGACCTGGCGGCAAAACTGCTGAAGCATGGCTTCGAGCTGGACGCGACGCACGGCACGGCGATTGTTCTGGGCGAAGCGGGTATCAACCCACGTCTGGTGAACAAGGTGCATGAAGGTCGTCCGCACATTCAGGACCGTATCAAGAATGGCGAATACACCTACATCATCAACACCACCGCGGGTCGTCAGGCAATTGAAGACTCCAAGCTGATTCGCCGCAGCGCGTTGCAGTACAAGGTACATTACGACACCACCCTGAACGGCGGTTTCGCAACGTCCATGGCGCTGAATGCGGATGCGAAAGAGAAAGTGATTTCGGTGCAGGAAATGCACGCGCAAATCACCAAGTAAGCGCATTTCTCTCGTCTGATTAAACGGTTCCTGTAAAGGAACCGTTTTTTTTCGCCTTCAGAACATTCCTGGCGCCTTAATCTCTTTTCATTGTAACAACCACGATTTAGATCACATCCCTCAACATTTAAGTCGCATACCATTTCACATAACCCTGATTTTAATGTGGCTTAATGTGAGCAGGCCATAACAGATTTTTAATTCGTAAAAATGGTGTGAATATGAGTGAACAATGTGTTGGTAAGCCACTCTACTTGTTAATTGCCGAATGGATCATGGCAGAAGATCGTTGGGTAACCGCAAGAGAGATCTCCATTCATTTCGATATTGAACACAGCAAAGCGATTAATACACTTTCCTATATTCTCTCTGAGGTGGGAGAAATTAGCTGTGAAGTCAAAATGATCCCCAATAAGCTGGAAGGGCGAGGGTGTCAGTGTCAGCGGTTGGTAAAAGTGGTGGCCATTGATTCTCAACTGTATGAGCGAGTCAATCATCATGTACGGGAAAAAATGGCTGGTGTGAGGAAAACGCCGCACATACCTGCGGTACCGCCAGCCGGGCTTAATCGTGAGCAAAAATGGCAAATGATGTTGTCTAAGAGTATGCGTCGATAAGACTGCCTCGCCGGATGGTTCTGCGCCATCCGGCAACATCAGCGTTTCGGTTGTACCTCCGTCGTGCCCTTCAGGCGCGGTCGATTTTCTTCCTTCTCGGTTAACGGTTCGGTTAAACGTAATCCCGTTTTGCAGCGCGCTGCCAGGTCCTGATATTCCTGCGTGTTGAGCCGTTTCCAGCGCATCTCTTCGTCGGTCACCTCCCGCAGAAATCGTGCCGGGGAGCCGACCAGCATCTGCCGGGGCGCGCCGATATAACCGGCTTTCACAAAGCTCATGGCGGCGACAATGCTTTCATCACCAATTACCGCACCGTCCATGATGACGCTGTTCATGCCGACTAAAGCGTCGCGGCCAATCACGCAGCCGTGAAGAATCGCGCCGTGGCCGATATGGCCGTTTTCGCGCACGATGGTATCCGTGTCGCAATAGCCGTGCATGATGCAGCCATCCTGGAGGTTTGACCCGGCCTCAAGGATTAACCGCCCGTAATCGCCGCGCAGCGAGGCGTGAGGGCCCACGTAGACACCCGCGCCGATAATGACATCGCCAATCAGCACCGCGCTGGGGTGGACGTAAGCCTGCGGGTGAACGACGGGGATCAGGCCTTCAAAGGCGTATATGCTCATGTTGACTCCTGTGCCGTGATTTGCCGGATGGCGGCGTAAACGCCTTATCCGGCCTACGGGGTATTGCCGGGTTAACGCCCCTTCCACACCGGTTCACGTTTTTCGGCGAACGCTAATGGGCCTTCGATGGCATCTTCGGAATGCAGCACTGCCGGGTAATGTTTTAACGCGCCGCTGCGCATGAAACGGTAACCCTCTTCAACGGTCATTTCGCTGGTGGTGCGGTAAATTTCTTTCAACGCCGCCAGCGCCAGCGGGGCGCTTTGCACTAACTGCTGTGCCAGTTCGCGGGCGTTCGCCATCAGTTCTGGCTGTGACACCACGCGGTTCACGATGCCCCAGCGCTGCGCTTCTTCCGCCGTCATGCGACGCCCGGTCATGACCATTTCGTTGAGGATTGCCGGAGGCAGATATTTCGGCAGACGCAGCACGCCGCCGCTGTCCGGAACGATACCGAGTTTGGCTTCCGGCAGGGCGAAGCTGGCATTATCCGCGCACAGAATAAAATCAGCGGCCAGCGCCAGTTCGAAGCCACCGCCAAAGGCGTAGCCGTTTACTGCGGCAATGACCGGTTTATCGAGGTCAAAAATTTCGGTTAACCCGGCGAACCCGCCCGGGCCGAAGTCGGCATCTGGCGCTTCCCCTTCGGCGGCAGCTTTCAGATCCCATCCCGCAGAGAAAAACTTCTCGCCCGCGCCGGTAATAATGGCGACGCGCAGTTCCGGGTCATCGCGAAAATTGAGAAAAACTTCGCCCATTTCGAAGCTGGTTTTTGCATCGATGGCATTGGCTTTCGGGCGATCCAGGGTTATTTCCAGAATCGCGCCGTTACGGGTCAGATGTAATGAATCACTCATGTTCCACTCCTTTTTCTGTTTTCAGCGGGCAATAGCGGCCCCACAAAAACAGGTTCGTTTTTGTTTTCAGAGAATATTCAGCGGCATGACTGCCGCCAGAGTCGTTACTTCAGGTTCTTCTTAATTATTTTCCCTGAGCAGTTCCGGGGCAGGTCGGTTCTGATCTCCATATAAGACGGCACTTTAAATTTCGCCATATGCGTTTCGCAGAAGTGGAAAAACTCTTCATGACTTAAGGTTTCGCCTTCATTGAGTACTACAAAGGCTTTTATGGCTTCGTCGCGAATATCGTCTTTAATACCAATCACCACGATGTCCTGAATTTTGGGATGCGCAGCGATAATATTTTCCAGCTCAACGCATGAGACATTTTCTCCCCCGCGTTTAATCATGTTGCAGCGGCGATCAATAAAATAGAAAAAGCCTTCGTCGTCGCAGTAGCCTGAATCGCCGGTGTGCAGCCAGCCATCCGCCTGCAATGTGCTGGCGGTGGCATCCGGGCGCAGATAGTACTCTTTAAAGAGCGTTTTCCCCGGCTCGCCTTTAATGCAAATTTCACCGATTTCACCCGGCGGTAGCGGCCGGTTCTGGTCATCACGAATTTCCGCCTGGTAGCAAAAACCGGGGCGGCCAATCGACGGCCAGCGCCGTTTGTCACCGGGCCTGTCGCCAATAATGCCGACGATGGTTTCTGTCATGCCATACGAGGTGAGCAGCCGTACGCCAAAGCGCTCAATAAACGCGTCTTTCTCCGCGACCGAAAGATTCAGGTAATACATCACTTCGCGTAGCCGATGCTGACTGTCGGTCGGCGCAGGTGGCTGTACCATCAGCGTGCGGATCATCATCGGAATGCATTCCGTGACGGTCGCGCCGTAGTGACGAACCTGCCCCCAAAAGGCGCGGGCGCTGTATTTTTCAATCAGCACAAACGTCGCCCCGGCGGAAAAGGCAGCCATCGCTGCGGTACACTGACAGTCGATGTGGAACGCGGGCATCACCGTCAGATAAATATCGTCTGCGCGCAACGCGCACTGCCAGGAGGAGTAATAGCCTGCGAAACGCAGATTATAATGGGTGATCACCACGCCTTTGGGGCGCGACGTGGTGCCAGAGGTAAACAGAATTTCGGCGGTATCTTCCGGGCTTAACGGTGGCGTATAGCGCAGTGTGGCGGGTTGCTCCGCTTTCAGACGTTGGAAATCAAGTTCTTCATCTTCGCCATCTATCAGACAGATCGTTTCCAGTTGGGTGGTGTGCGCCGCGCGAATCTGGCGATACATCGGATAAAAACGTGTGGAGGTCACCAGCAGGCGTGCCTGGCAGTGATGTAAAATCCATGCGCTTTCTTCCTGTAACAGCCGCGCGTTAATTGGCACCATAATCGCGCCGATTTTGGCCAGCCCAAACCAGCAGAAAATAAACTCCGGGCAGTTATCGAGATGCAGCGCAACCTTGTCGCCTTTACGCACGCCCAGCGCGTGAAACAGGTTTGCTGTGCGCGTGATTTCCGCATTGAGCGATGCATAACTGAATTGCTGCACGTCGCCCGCGCAGGATTCCACTATCAGCGCCGTTTTCTCACCGTAAACTTCCGCCAGACAGTCCCACATCTGACGCAAGTGTTGCCCGCCAACCATATCCATTGCGCATTCACCCACAAAATAGTCCTGGTGGTTAGCCGGTGGCCCGGCTAACGCATCCTGTTAATCCTCAACTTTGGCCAGCCCTTTGCCAACCAGTGCCTGAATATCGCTCTCGCTGTAGCCGATATTTTTCAGAATGGCGGCGGTGTCCATGCCGTGCGACGGCATACCACGCCAGATTTTCCCTGGGTTGTTTTTAAATTTCGGCATTACGTTCGGGCCTTTGCAGGTGCGACCGTCCATGGTTTGCCATTCGGTGATGGATTCTCGAGCGACGTACTGTGGGTTGCCTTCCAGTTCAGGGATGGTCAGCACTTTGGCGCAGGCAATATGCAGCTCGGCAAAGCGGGCCTGGACCTCGGCGATCGTGTGCGCCGCCAACCATTCATCAAGCTTCTCTTCTACCAGTGGACCATAGGGACACTCAATGCGATGGATCAACTGTGTGCCTTCTGGTACTTCTGGCGTACCAAGAATGTGCGCGAGACCAATATCTTTAAAGCATTCATTGATTTGTGTGATACCTACGAGTTCCATCACGATGTAGCCATCGGCGCACTTATAGAGCCCGCAACCGGCGTAGTAGGGGTCTTTCCCTTTGGTCATGCGTGGGCAGATTTCTCCGCCGTTGAAATAGTCCATCATGAAGTACTGGCCCATACGGAGCATGACTTCATACATCGCGATATCAATGCTTTCGCCTTTACCCGTTTCGCGCACTTTATACAAGGCCGCGAGGGCGGAGGTGGTGGCGGTCATCCCCGAGAAATAGTCTGCGGTGTACGGGAACGCGGGCATGGGCTGGTCGACATCACCGTTTTGGATCAGATAGCCGCTAAAGGCCTGAGCGATAGTGTTGTAAGCCGGAAGATTGGTGTACTCCTCCGTGCCGTACTGACCGAAACCGGAGAGGTGGGCGATAACCAGTTTCGGGTTGTGCTGCCACAGTACTTCGTCGGTGATGCCGCGACGCGCAAAGGCCGGGCCTTTGCTGGCTTCGATAAAGATATCGGTGGTTTCCATTAACTTCAGAAACGCTTCGCGGCCTTCATCTTTGAAAATATTGAGCGACAGCGCGCGCAGGTTGCGGCGCGACAGCTGTGGGTAGTTGGGTTGCACGCGGATGGTGTCGGCCCAGGCGACGTTTTCAATCCAGATAACTTCCGCGCCCCATTCGGCAAACATTTGCCCGGCGAACGGCCCGGCAATTTCAATACCGGAAAAAACCACGCGTAGCCCGGCGAGAGGTCCAAAAGCAGGCATCGGTAAATGAGTGGTCATGATATAGCTCCTGTTGCCGGATGGCGGCTACGCCTTATCCGGCCTACAAAATCACAGGCCCGGGGTAGGTCGGATAAGGCGTAGCCGCCATCCGACATCGAAACCGCACCGGGCATGTTGCCTGGTTAACGATATTGTTTCAGCACGGCACGGCCCAGCGTCAGGATCTGCATTTCATCAGAGCCGCCGGAGACGCGGTCTACGCGCAGGTCACGCCAGAAGCGAGTGATACGGTGGTTACCCGCAATCCCCACGCCGCCGAGTACCTGCATCGCGGTATCTACCACTTCAAAAGCGGCATTGGCGCAGAAATATTTACACATCGCCGCGTCACCAGAAGTAATAGTGCCGTTATCTGCTTTCCAGGCAGCTTCAAACAACATGTTTTTCATGGAGTTAAGCTTGATGGCCATATGGGCAAATTTTTCCTGAATCAGCTGGAAGCGGCCAATGGTTTCGCCAAACTGCACGCGCTGGTTGGCATAGCGGGCGGCGTCTTCGAAGGCGCACATCGCGGTGCCGTAGTTGGTCAGCGCCACCAGGAAACGTTCGTGGTCAAACTCTTCTTTCACGCGGTTGAAACCGTTGCCTTCGCGGCCAAACATGTCTTTTTCTTCCAGCTCAACGTCGTCGAAGGTCAGCTCGCAGCAGCTGTCCATACGCAGGCCGAGTTTTTCCAGCTTGTTGATCTTGATACCCGGTTTGCTCATATCGACGCACCATTCGGTGTAAATCGCTTTGTCCGGGGATGCGCCATCGCGCGCCATTACCACCACGTATGGGGTATAAGCGCTACTGGTGATGAAGCATTTGCTGCCGTTGAGGTAGACCTTGCCGTTTTTGCGGGTGTAGGTGGTTTTCAGGCTGCCGACGTCAGAGCCCGCGCCCGGTTCGGTAATCGCCGAGTTCCACATCTGTTTCCCGGTGCCCTGGAAGGCCATGATCTTATCGATCTGCTCCTGGGTGCCTTCGCGCAGGAAGGTGTTGAAGCCGCCCGGCAACTGATAGAGCACGTAGGTCGGCGCGCCAAGGCGGCCCAGTTCCATCCATACTGCCGCCACGGTGACGAACCCGGCATCTAGTCCACCGTGTTCTTCCGGCAGCAGCAGGCTATCAATGCCCATATCAGCCAGCGCTTTCACAAAACGTTCCGGGTAGACGCTATCGCGATCGCACTCGGCAAAATAGGCTTCCCAGTTTTCACTGGCCATCAGTTCACGAATACCGGCGACAAACAGTTCCTGCTCATCATTCAAATTGAAATCCATCTTCTAACCTCTTAATCGTGTTGGGTTTAATTAGTCTTTCCAGTTCTGCTTCGCGTCTTTGATAAAGGAGAGCGTCACCATGATGTTGACGAAGAACAGCGGGCAGCCGCCGGCGATAATCGCCGTTTGTATTGGTTTGAGGCCGCCAAGTGCCAGCAGGACAATACCGATAACACCGACAAGTACAGACCAGCCGATACGTACCAGCAGCGGCGGTTCTTCACCATCGCGCACTTCGCGACAGGTGGACATCGCCAGGGTGTAGGAGCAGGCGTTAATCAGCGTGACGGTGGCAATAAAGCAGAGGATGAAGAATCCCCACATGGTGGCGGTGCTGAGCGGTAATGCGGCCCAGGTTTCAATGATGGCGCGCGCCACACCGTGTTGTTCAATCAGTTGCGGAATGTTGAGGACGTTTTTATCCATCAACAGCAGGGTGTTGCTGCCAAGGACGGTCCACAAAATCCAGGTCGATGCGGTCAGGCCCAGTACCATACCGAAGCAGAGTTCACGCACGGTACGACCACGGGAAATACGCGCGAGGAAGATACTCATCTGGATAGCGTAAATGACCCACCATGCCCAGTAGAAGACTGTCCAGCCCTGCGGGAAGCCGCCTTTGCCGATCGCGTCGGTATAGAACAGCATGCGCGGCAGATACATCAGCAGCATTCCGACGGAGTCGGTGAAGTAGTTCATGATGAAGCTGGCGCCACTGACGATAAACACCCAGCCCAGCATCAGGAAGCTTAAATAGCTGCGCACGTCACTGGCGATCCTGACCCCTTTTTGCAGGCCGCAGGCGACGCAGATGGCGTTCAGGATAATCCAGCAGGTGATGATGATGGCGTCGAGTTGCAGCGTATGCGGAATGCCAAACAGCCACTGCATACACTCGGTGACCAGCGGTGTCGCCAGACCCAGACTGGTGCCCATAGCGAAGATTAACGCTACCAGGTAGAAGTTATCGACGATGGTACCGAACAGACCTTTCGCGTGTTTTTCGCCAACCAGCGGCACCAGGGTGGAGCTGGGGCGAATCACGTCCATCTTGCGAACAAAGAAGAAGTAAGCAAACGCCACGGAGAGGAAGCTGTAGGTTGCCCACGGCAGCGGCCCCCAGTGGAACAGGCTATACGCCAGGCCAATCTCTTTCGCCCCGGTCGAGTTAGGCGCAAGCGCGAACGGCGGTGTGGAGATGTAGTAGTAGATTTCGATGGAGCCCCAGAACAGCACGGCAGCTGACGTACAGGAGGCGAACATCATAAAAATCCAGCTGGCGGTGCTGAATTCCGGCGGTTCGTTACCGAGTTTCTTTTTAGCGTACGGGCCAAACACCAGCCAGAACCAACCAAACAGCATGACGACCATGTACCATTCAAATGCCCAACCCCAGACATTGGTGACATAGCTAAATACGGCATTAATAACGATGTTCGCCGCGTCAAGATCGCGAACGGTTAGCCAACAAAGTATTCCGACAATAATTAACGGCGGAAAAAAAACCTTCGGCTCTATTCCTGACTTTCTCTTTTCATTTTTCATGAGTGAATTCCACTGTGAAGACTAAAATTATTTAGCGTTCCCGGTTGTTCCATTTTTTGTCTATTATTGTTAATAATTTATTAATAACTATTTAACCTCAAAGTGGCGTTAGAAAGTAATTCATAATGGGTATTCAAATTCAGGCATTCCGTGATATCTGTCACACTTTTTCGTGTGAGGATGTTTGCGGGAAAATCGATAAATTATCTTTATTAATCATTGGTATATTGGTTCTTTGGTGGCTAAATTAGGCCGTTGTCTTTCAATATTGGTGATCCGCCAAACAATATTGAAAATCTCGCAAATGAGAACCGTGTGTTCAATATTGTTGAGATAGATAACATTATTGAAAGTTGTATTTTTCAGCGTGTGACATTTTCAATATTGGTGATTATTGTTTTATTTCCGAATTAAAGTGCGTGATATCTATATTTACCACCGCCGATATGGACGATGATCCCTTCATGATTTCTGGAGATGCAATGAAGATAATTACTTGCTACAAGTGCGTGCCTGATGAACAGGATATTGCGATCAATAACGCTGATGGTTCATTAGATTTCAGCAAAGCGGATGCGAAGATCAGCCAGTACGATCTCAACGCCATCGAAGCCGCTTGCCAGTTAAAACAACAGGCCGCGGACGCTCAGGTGATTGCCATGAGCGTGGGCGGTAAGGCGCTGACCAACGTCAAAGGCCGCAAAGATGTGCTCTCTCGCGGGCCGGATGAACTGGTTGTGGTGATTGACGATCAATTCGAACACGCGCTGCCGCAGCACACTGCCGCCGCGCTGGCCGCCGCGGCACAGAAGTCAGGCTTTGATCTGATTCTGTGCGGTGACGGATCCTCTGACCTTTATGCGCAGCAGGTGAGCCTGCTGGTGGGTGAAACCCTGGGTATCCCGGCGGTGAACGGCGTCAGCAAGATCCTGTCACTTACCGACAACACGCTCACCGTTGAGCGCGAGCTGGAAGATGAAACCGAAACGCTGGCTATCCCGCTGCCGGCGGTCGTGGCTGTCTCAACCGATATCAATACCCCACAGATTCCTTCAATGAAAGCCATTCTGGGTGCGGCGAAAAAACCGGTTCAGGTGTGGTCGCCGGCGGATATTGGCTTCACCGCGCAGGAAAGCACCTCTTCGCAGCAGGTTGCCGCGCCGAAACAGCGCGAGCGTCAGCGCATCATCATTGAAGGTGATGGCGAAGAACAGGTCGCCAAATTTGTCGATCATCTGCGAAAAATCATTAACTAATAGGGGATGTTATGAGCAAGTTTTCCAGTGTCTGGGTATTCAGCGATACCCCTTCTCGCCTGCCGGAACTGATGACTGGTGCACAGGTATTAGGCGAAAAAATCCATACGTTCACCCTCAGCGACGCGGACAGCGCGCTGGCGTTCCAGTTGGGTGCCAATCAGGTATGGCAGCTGTGTGGCAAGCCGGACGATCGCATGATGGAAGATTATGCGGGCGTGATGGCCGATACCATCCGCCAGCAGGGGGCCAATGGCCTCGTGCTGTTGCCAAACAGCCGTCGCGGTAAATTGCTGGCGGCGAAACTCGGCTTCCGCTTGTCGGCGGCAGTCTCTAACGATGCCAGCGCAGTTGTGGCGCAAGAGGGTAGCGTTGCGGTTAAACACATGGTGTATGGCGGCCTGGCGATTGGCGAAGAGACGATCCGCTCGCCGTTTGCGGTGATGACGCTCAGTAGCGGAACGTTTGATGCCGTACAGCCGAACGCATCGCTCAGCGGTGAGGCGCAGAAAGTCGAGTGGCAAGCCCCTGCGGTAGCGATCGCCCGCACGGCGACGAAGCCGCGCCAGAGCAGCAACGTTGATCTGGACAAAGCACGTCTGGTGGTCAGCGTGGGTCGCGGTATCGGCAGCAAAGAGAATATCCCGCTTGCCGAGGCGCTGTGTCAGGCGATTGGTGCTGAACTGGCCTGTTCTCGCCCGGTCGCGGAAAACGAAAAATGGATGGAGCATGAGCGCTATGTCGGTATCTCCAACCTGATGCTGAAACCGGAGCTCTATCTGGCGGTCGGGATTTCCGGGCAGATCCAGCATATGGTCGGCGCGAACGGTGCGCAGACGATCTGTGCGATCAACAAAGATAAAAACGCGCCGATCTTCCAGTATGCCGATTACGGCATCGTGGGCGATCTGATGAAGATCCTGCCTGAGCTGACCCGCGCGTTAGCCCGCTAGCGCCTCTGTACAGGGCGTTTCGCGCCCTGTCTTCTGACTTCTGGAGTGGTTATGTCTGAAGATATCTTTGATGCCATTATCGTCGGTGCCGGGCTTGCGGGTTCGGTGGCGGCGCTGGTGCTGGCCCGTGAAGGCGCCGATGTGCTGGTTATCGAACGCGGTAACTCTGCGGGCGCGAAAAATGTCACCGGTGGGCGTATTTATGCCCATAGCCTGGAGCGCATCATTCCTGGCTTTGCCGAAATTGCGCCCGTTGAGCGGCGCATCACCCATGAAAAACTCGCCTTTATGACCGAAAAAGGGGCGATGACCATGGACTACCTCAACGGCGAAGAGGCCGGTGCATCGCAGGTCTCTTATTCGGTGTTACGCAGTAAATTTGACGCGTGGCTGATGGCGCAGGCGGAAGAGGCGGGCGCGCAGTTGATCACAGGGATCCGCGTCGATAACGTCGTACAGCGCGACGGCAAAGTGGTCGGCGTGGAAGCCGATGGCGATATCCTCGAAGCGAAGGTGGTGATCCTCGCTGACGGTGTGAATTCTCTGCTGGCGGAAAAACTCGGTATGGCGAAGCGCGTGGATGCCGCCAACGTGGCCGTCGGGGTGAAAGAACTGATCGAACTGCCGAAATCGGTGATTGAAGAGCGCTTCCAGCTTCAGGGCAACGAAGGCGCGGCCTGCCTGTTTGCCGGCTCACCGACCGATGGCCTGATGGGCGGCGGGTTCCTCTATACCAATGAAGACACGCTTTCGCTGGGTCTGGTCTGTGGCTTGCATCATCTGAAAGATGCAAAGAAATCCGTGCCGCAAATGCTGGAAGATTTTAAACAGCACCCGGCGGTCGCACCGCTGATCGCGGGCGGAAAAATGGTGGAGTATTCGGCGCACGTGGTACCGGAAGCGGGCATGAATATGCAGCCGGAACTGATCGGTGATGGCGTATTAATCGCCGGTGACGCTGCCGGGATGTGTATGAACCTTGGCTTTACCATTCGCGGTATGGACCTGGCGGTGGCTGCGGGGGAAGCGGCGGCGAAAGCGGTGTTATCCGCGAAACAGAATAATGATTTCAGCCGCAACGGCCTGGCTTCTTATCGCCAGCTTCTGGATAACGGCCCGATGCGCGATATGCGCATGTATCAGCGCCTGCCCGCGTTCCTCGATAACCCGCGCATGTTCACGCGTTATCCGGAAATGGTGGTGGGTGTCGCACGCGATCTGTTCACCATCGATGGCAGCGCGCCGGTGCCGATGCTCAAGAAAATCCTTCAGCATGCGAAGAAAGTGGGTTTTATCAATCTGATGAAGGACGGCATTAAAGGAGTGACCGTACTATGACTTCCCCTGTAAACGTCGACGTCAAACTGGGCGTCAATAAATTCAATGTCGATGAAGAAAACCCGCACATCATTTTGAAAACAGACCCCGATAAAGCGGCGCTGGATGTGCTGGTAAAAGCCTGCCCCGCCGGGCTGTATAAAAAGCAGGATGACGGCAGCGTGCGGTTTGATTACGCGGGATGTCTGGAGTGTGGTACCTGCCGCATTCTTGGCCTTGGGACAGCGCTGGAAAAATGGGAATATCCGCGCGGCACATTTGGCGTGGAATTCCGCTATGGGTGAGGTTTGTGCCGGATGGCGGCGACGCCTTATCCGACCGGGAAAAACTAACGAATGCTCTTCAGGAATATGTAGGCCGGATAAGCGTTAGCGCCATCCGGCAAAAGGAACAAACAGGACACCACCATGCCGCAGCCCAGAAACTTTGATGACATCAAATTCTCCTCTATTCACCGCAGGATCATGCTGTGGGGAAGCGGCGGGCCGTTTCTGGATGGCTATGTGCTGGTGATAATCGGCGTTGCGCTGGAACAGCTCACGCCTTTCCTCAAGCTCGATGCCGAATGGATTGGCCTGTTGGGCGCGGCGACGCTGGCGGGGTTATTCGTCGGCACCACGTTGTTTGGCTACATTTCCGATAAGGTCGGGCGGCGTAAAATGTTCCTGATCGATATCATCGCCATTGGGCTGATATCGGTCGCGACGATGTTTGTCTCTTCGCCCGTCGAGCTGCTGGTGATGCGCGTACTGATTGGCATCGTGATTGGCGCGGATTACCCCATTGCTACTTCCATGATCACCGAATTTTCCAATACCCGTCAGCGGGCGTTCTCCATCGGTTTTATCGCCGCGATGTGGTACGTCGGCGCGACCTGCGCCAACCTGGTGGGATACTGTTTGTATGACGTTGAGGGCGGCTGGCGCTGGATGCTCGGCAGCGCTTTTATTCCCTGCCTGATCATTCTGATTGGTCGTTTCGACCTGCCGGAATCGCCGCGCTGGCTGCTGCGCAAGGGAAGGGTGGAAGAGTGCCAGCAGATGATGATCAAACTGTTTGGCGAACCCGTCACATTCGATGATGAACCACCGAAAGAGACGAGCTTCCTGCAACTCTTCAATCGCCGTCACTTCCCGTTTGTGCTGTTTGTCGCGGCCATCTGGACCTGTCAGGTGATCCCGATGTTCGCCATCTACACCTTCGGGCCGCAAATCGTTGGCCTATTGGGCTGGGAGCAGGGCAGAAGCGCGGCGCTCGGCAACGTGGTGATCAGCCTCTTCTTTATGCTGGGCTGCGTACCGGCAATGTTCTGGCTTAACAGCGTCGGGCGGCGAATGTTGCTCATCGGCAGTTTTTTGATGATGACCCTGGCGCTGGCGTTGCTTGGCGTGGTGTCTAATCTGGGGATTGGGCTGGTGGTGTTTGCCTTTGCGGTGTACGCGTTTTTCTCCGGCGGACCGGGTATTTTGCAATGGCTCTATCCTAATGAGCTTTTCCCAACGGATATCCGCGCATCTGCGGTGGGGGTGATTATGTCGCTGAGCCGGGTGGGAACGATTATCTCGACCTGGGCGCTGCCGGTGTTTATTACCCGCTATGGGATTAACAATGTGATGCTGATTGGCGCGGGAATTTCTTTTATCGGGCTGGCGATTTCCGTGATGTTTGCGCCGGAAACGCGCGGAATGTCGCTGACACAGACGGCGAACATGACGATTCGTGGGAAGTCTGTGTCCTGAAAAGGTGACCTTAGGAGTGTTCTGGTTCTGTTATGTACATCAGCACGTTAGTCTATAGTTAACAATTAATTGACATAATGTGACTGAGAAGCAGGGAGAACACCATGCAAAAACGTATTTTGATTACCTCCATTTTTACCGCCGCAGCACTGTTTACTGTCGCGGGCTGTTCATCGAATCAGTCTGTGAAAACCACCGATGGCCGCACGATTGTGACCGACGGCAAGCCGCAGGTGGACGACGACACCGGGCTGGTCTCCTATGAAAATGCTGAAACCGGCAAAACTGAGCAGATTAACCGCGACCAGGTTAAATCCATGAACGAGCTCAACAACTGATTTTGATTTGACGATGGGTGGCCGCGCCACCCATGTACCTGTCGCGCAACTCCCCCCTAATTGTTCTGTTAGCCAGGCCTCTGGCGGTCTACACTGTTCCTGTTACATAACAATAATGCAGTGATAACAGGCTAAACATGATTCTCATTATTTATGCGCATCCTTATCCGCAGCACTCGCATGCGAATAAGCGGATGCTTGATCAGGTAAGGACGCTGGACGACGTAGAGGTTCGCTCGCTCTACAGCCTCTATCCAGATTTCAATATCGATATCGCCGCGGAGCAGGGCGCGCTTAGCCGTGCCGACCTCATCATCCTTCAACACCCCATGCAATGGTACAGCACGCCGCCGTTGCTTAAGCTGTGGATGGACAAAGTACTGTCGCACGGCTGGGCGTATGGTCACGGCGGAACCGCGCTGCACGGCAAAAGTATGCTGTGGGCGGTCACCACCGGCGGGGCGGAAAGCCATTTTGAGATTGGCTCACACCCTGGGTTCGATGTGCTGGCGCAGCCGCTGGAAGCAACGGCGATTTACTGCGGCCTGAAGTGGCTGCCGCCGTTTACTCTCCACAGCACCTTTATCTGCGACGAAGAAACGCTGCAGGCGAAGGCGCGTCATTACAAACAGCGTTTGCTGGCCTGGCAGGAGGATAATCGTGGATAACCATACTCTGATTCAGGCGCTGATTTATCTCGGCTCCGCCGCGCTGATTGTGCCGATTGCCGTGCGCCTCGGGCTGGGCTCGGTGCTCGGCTACCTGATTGCCGGTTGTATTATCGGCCCGTGGGGCTTGCGCCTGGTGACCGATGCCGAGTCTATCCTGCACTTCGCCGAAATTGGTGTGGTGCTGATGCTGTTTGTCATCGGCCTTGAGCTGGACCCAAAACGTCTGTGGAAACTGCGCGCCTCGGTATTTGGCGGCGGCCTGCTGCAAATGGTGGTGTGCGGCGCGTTGATTGGCCTGTTCTGTATGTTCCTCGGCCTGCGTTGGCAGGTGGCGGAACTGATTGGCATGACGCTGGCGCTCTCTTCCACGGCGATAGCCATGCAGGCAATGAACGAGCGTAATCTTACCGTTTCCCAGGTCGGGCGTAGCGCGTTTGCGGTGCTGTTGTTCCAGGATATCGCGGCAATCCCGCTGGTGGCGATGATCCCGCTGCTGGCAACCAGCGGTGCATCCACCACGTTGGGCGCGTTTGCCTTTTCTGCGCTAAAGGTTGCAGGGGCACTGGTGCTGGTTGTCCTGCTGGGGCGCTACGTCACGCGGCCCGTACTGCGTTTTGTGGCGCGTTCCGGCCTGCGCGAAGTGTTCAGCGCCGTGGCGCTGTTCCTGGTCTTCGGCTTCGGTTTCCTGCTGGAAGAAGTGGGCTTGTCGATGGCGATGGGCGCGTTTCTGGCGGGCGTATTGCTGGCGAGTTCGGAGTATCGACACGCGCTGGAAAGCGATATTGAACCGTTTAAAGGCTTGCTGCTGGGGCTGTTCTTCATTGGCGTCGGCATGTCTATCGACTTCGGTACGCTTATCGATCACCCGCTGCGTATTGTGACGCTGCTGTTTGGCTTCCTGATTATCAAATCGGTCATGCTGTGGCTGATTGCTAAACCGTTGCAGGTTCCGCGCTCTCAGCGCGCCTGGTTTGCGGTGCTGCTGGGGCAGGGGAGTGAATTCGCCTTCGTCGTCTTTGGCGCGGCGCAGATGGCAAACGTGCTGGATGCTGACTGGGCGAAAGCCCTGACGCTGGCGGTTGCCTTGTCGATGGCGGCGACACCGATTCTGCTGGTGCTGCTGACCCGTATGGAAGCACGTAAAAGCGGCGGTGAACAGCGCGAAGCGGATCAGATTGATGAAGAGCAACCGCGCGTAATTATCGCGGGCTTTGGCCGTTATGGTCAGATTACCGGTCGTCTGCTGCTCTCCAGCGGCGTGAAGATGGTGATCCTCGATCACGACCCGGATCACGTTGATACCCTGCGTAAATTCGATATGAAGGTCTTTTACGGCGATGCGACGCGCGTCGATATGCTGGAATCCGCTGGGGCGTCGAAGGCGGAAGTGCTGATTAACGCCATTGACGATCCGCAAACCAGCTTACAGCTTACTGAACTGGTGAAAGAACACTTCCCTAACCTGACGATTATCGCCCGTGCCCGCGATGTTGAGCATTATATTCAACTGCGCCAGGCTGGGGTGGAATCACCGGAACGTGAAACCTTCGAAGGCGCGCTGAAGTCGGGCCGCATGGCGCTGGAATCGCTGGGGCTGGGCGCTTATGAGGCGCGTGAACGTGCTGACCTGTTCCGTCGCTTTAACACCCGTATGGTGGAAGAGATGGTGGAAATGGCTGAGAACGATGCGTCGACACGTGCGGCGGTGTTCAAACGCACCAGCGCGATGCTGACGGAAATCATCAATGAAGATCGTAATCATCTGTCGCTGATTCAGCGTCACGGATGGCAGGGAACGGAAGAGGGCAAACACAGCGGTAACCCCGCGGATGAGCCCGAAATAAAGCCTTCTGCCTGAGCGTAAAAATGTGATGTTACGCAGGGTTTACGGCTAACTCGCTGTTTCTACTTACCTGTAATGCTGGCGGTCCACTTCACACTCGTGGACTCGCCAGCAATTCTGAAAATTTTCGTATTCTTTACTCTGCGCCCAGTCGACGAAAGATTATGCTTTCCGTATAGTGGCGACAATTTTTTTGTATCCGGGAAACACTCAATGATCAGTCTGATTGCTGCGCTAGCGGTAGATCGCGTCATCGGCATGGAAAACGCCATGCCCTGGAATCTCCCCGCCGATCTGGCGTGGTTTAAACGCAACACGCTTAACAAACCTGTCGTAATGGGTCGCCTGACCTGGGAATCGATCGGTCGCCCGCTGCCGGGCCGTAAAAACATCGTTATCAGCAGCCAGCCAGGCACCGACGATCGCGTCCAGTGGGTTAAATCTGTGGATGAAGCCATTGCCGCCTGTGGTGATGTGGAAGAGATTATGGTGATTGGCGGTGGTCGTGTTTACGAGCAGTTCCTGCCGAAAGCGCACAAGCTGTACCTGACGCACATTGATGCGGAAGTGGAAGGCGACACGCACTTCCCGGATTACGATCCGGACCAGTGGGAATCCGTGTTCAGCGAATTCCACGACGCGGATGAGCAGAATTCGCATAGTTATTGTTTTGAGATTTTAGAGCGCCGGTGATCCCTGAGGTATCAGGGCCTTCAAATGGAGCATTGGATGAATCATTTTTATCAGCTTAAAGTCTCGCTTAAAGGTGTCGAACCCTCCGTCTGGCGCAGAATTGTGGTTCCGGCAGACATCCCCCTTGATCGTCTCCACGATGTTATTCAGATAGTTATGGGGTGGCAGGATAGCCACCTGCATAGCTTTACGTTCAAGAAACGCAATTTCGTGGAGTGTCCGGATTCACCCAATGATGAAAATGAGGCTTTCATTCGATTGAATGAATTGCTGAAAAAGCATGGAAACACCCTGCGCTATGTTTATGACTTTGGCGATGAGTGGGAACATGAGATCTATCTTGAAGACAAAGCCTATTTCGACGATCAAATGCCCGGCCCGATTGAATGTATTGCAGGCCTGATGGCTTGCCCTCCAGAGGATTGCGGTGGGGCAGCGGCATATATGCATATTTTGCAGGCCATTTTTGATCCGCAAAATAATGAAGACGTGTATGAAGAATTTCTCGAAGAGATGGGTTTGCCGGATATTGATGTAGCTGAATTACAGGCCGTTATTTTTAATTATGATGTTGATGCCGCGAACTACGCTTTGGCACAGTATTTACGCTGGTCAAGGGAGCGAGCGCTGCCTTTGATGGAAGATGAGGGTTAAAAGATTCAGGTTTAGTGTCGTTTGTATCCCCTCACCCTAACCCTCTCCCTCAAGGGAGAGAGGACTGATTGAGCTTCATGGTTAGATGTGAGCGATTTTCTCCCTCTCCCTGCGGGAGAGGGCCGGGGTGAGGGCATTAAGACGCCACAGCCTCGCCCATTCCGGGATCGATATGTCGATTCGATGCCTGAGTAAAGTACTGCTTATCTTCCCAGCGCAGACAGGTTAAATCCCCGCCCCAGCAGCATCCGGTATCCAGTGCGTACACGCCTTCCGGTGTACCGCGACCTTCCAGAGACGCCCAGTGGCCAAACACTACGCTGTACTCCTCCGTAACCGGCCCTGGTATCGCAAACCACGGTTTGAGCGGCGCAGGGGCGTTTTCCGGCGCTTCTTTGGTATACATATCCAGTTGCCCGTTCGGGAAACAGTAGCGCATGCGGGTGAACGCGTTAGTGATAAACCGCAGACGCGCCAGGCCCGTTAACTGTGGCGACCAGTTATTCGGCATATCGCCATACATCGCGTCCAGGAAGAAGGGATACGAGTCGCTCGACAGCACCGCTTCGACGTCGCGAGCGCACTGTTTTGCTGTTTCCATGTCCCATTGCGGGGTGATCCCGGCGTGGGCCATCACCAGCTTCTTCTCTTCATCCACCTGCATCAGCGGCTGACGACGCAGCCAGTTGAGCAGTTCGTCGGCGTCCGGGGCTTCCAGCAGCGCATTAAGCCTGTCTTTGGGCTTATTGCGGCTGATCCCGGCAAACACCGCCAGCAGATGCAGGTCATGATTACCGAGGACGATACGCACGTCGTCGCCCATCGATTTAACATAGCGCAGCACGTCCAGAGAGCCAGGGCCTCGCGCGACGAGGTCGCCGGTCAGCCACAGCGTGTCTGTCCCAGGGGTAAACTCCACCTGATCGAGCAATGCGATCAACTCATCAAAGCAACCGTGAATGTCGCCAATAAGGTATGTAGCCATGTGTTTTTAATGGATTAGTGTCGGGACAAAGAGACGGAATACGGGAATGTCGATAGAGAACGGTTTGCCGTCGATATCGACCATTTCATAGTGGCCCTGCATGGTGCCAAGCGGGGTTTCGAGTACCGCACCGCTGGTGTACTGATATTCGTCACCGGGTGCGATATGCGGCTGGACGCCAACGACGCCCTCGCCCTGTACTTCGGTTTCACGACCATGGCCGTTGGTGATGAGCCAGTAGCGGCCCAGCAGCTGAACCTGAGTTCGCCCGAGATTGCGGATGGTTACCGTGTAGGCGAAGACATAACGCTCTTCGTCCGGTAGAGACTGCGATTCAATGTAAACACTTTGAACCTGGACGCAAACTCGAGGCGAATCAATCATGGTTTAGCTCTCCTTCGGCGGCGCGTTCTCTGCCAGATAGTTGGCCATCTTGCAGTACTGCGCAACAGAGATATTTTCTGCCCGCATCGTCGGGTCGACGCCCAGCTCTGTCAGAACTTCAACGCTGAACAGGTTGCCGAGACTGTTGCGGATCGTTTTACGACGCTGGTTAAACGCCTCTGTGGTGATGCGGCTCAGCACGCGAACGTCTTTCACCGGATACGGCTTGGTACTGTGTGGCACCAGACGCACGACGGCGGAATCGACTTTTGGCGGCGGCGTAAAGGCGCTCGGCGGCACTTCGAGTACCGGGATAACCTGGCAGTAATACTGCGCCATCACCGTTAAACGACCATACGCCTTGCTGTTCGGCCCTGCAACCAGACGGTTAACCACCTCTTTTTGCAGCATGAAGTGCATGTCGGCGATCGCATTAGTATAGCTAAACAGATGGAACATCAGCGGCGTCGAGATGTTATACGGTAGGTTGCCGAATACGCGCAGCGGCTGGCCCAGCGTTTGCGAAAGCTCACCGAAGTTCATGGTCATGGCATCCTGCTGATAAATGGTCAGCTTCGGACCCAGGAACGGGTGGGTTTTCAGACGTGCGGCGAGGTCACGGTCAAGCTCGATGACGGTCATTTCGTCAAGACGTTCGCCAACCGGCTCGGTCAATGCGGCAAGACCCGGGCCGATTTCAACCATCGCCTGGCCTTTTTGCGGATTGATCGCCGAAACGATGCTGTCAATAACGAACTGATCGTTAAGGAAGTTTTGCCCGAAACGTTTACGGGCTAAGTGGCCCTGATGGACTCGATTATTCATTTAGAGTTAACAATCATTTTGATGGCGAGATTAAGCGCCGTAATAAAACTGCCGACCTCTGCTTTTCCGTGACCTGCCAGTTCAAGGGCAGTGCCGTGGTCAACAGAGGTTCGAATAAAGGGTAAACCGAGGGTGATATTCACGCCACGGCCAAAGCCCTGGTATTTTAGCACGGGTAGGCCCTGATCGTGGTACATTGCGAGCACCGCGTCGGCATTATCAAGATACTTAGGCTGGAAAAGGGTATCGGCAGGCAGCGGCCCGCTCAGATTCATTCCTTTCGCGCGCAGCGTATTCAGCACCGGGATAATGGTGTCTATCTCTTCCGTGCCCATATGGCCGCCTTCGCCCGCGTGCGGGTTGAGGCCACAAACCAGAATATGCGGCGTAGCGAGGCCAAATTTGGTTTGCAGATCGTGATGCAGAATGGTGATCACTTCGTCGAGCAAATCGACCGTGATCGCATCGCTCACGTCCTTTAACGGCAGATGCGTCGTCGCCAGCGCCACGCGCAGTTCTTCCGTCGCCAGCATCATCACCACTTTCGGCGCGTGTGAGCGCTCTTCAAAGAACTCCGTATGCCCGGTAAAGGGCACGCCCGCGTCGTTGATGATGCCTTTGTGCACCGGCCCGGTAATCAGGGCGGCAAATTCGCCACTCAGACAGCCGTCACAGGCGCGTGCCAGCGTATCCACCACATAGTGACCGTTCTGCACGTTAAGCTCGCCTGGCGTCACTGGCGCGCGTAGCGGCACAGAGAGCAGGGTGAGTGTACCGGCGCGTTGCGGTTGGGCGGATTCGTCAGGGGAGTAAGGCAGAAGAGAAAGCGGAAGGCCGAGGAGAGCGGCTCGCTCACTGAGGAGTGCGCCATCGGCGCACACCACCAGTTCAACGGGCCAATCGCGCTGGGCGAGCTGGATAACCAGATCCGGACCAATCCCGGCGGGTTCGCCGGGCGTGATCACCACACGATGGGTTGTCGTCATTAGTTGCTCAGGATTTTGACATAGGCGCTGGCGCGTTGTTCCTGCATCCAGGTTGCCGCTTCTTCAGAGAACTTACGGTTCATCAGCATGCGGTACGCTTTGTCTTTCTGCGCGGCATCGGTGCGGTCAACCTTACGGGTGTCCAGCAACTCAATCAGGTGCCAGCCGAAGGAAGAGTGAACCGGGGCGCTCATCTGGCCTTTGTTCAGTTTCATCAGCGCATCGCGGAACGCAGGATCGTACATATCCGGCGTTGCCCAACCTAAATCACCGCCCTGGTTAGCAGAACCTGGGTCCTGAGACAGCTCTTTTGCCGCTTTATCGAAGGTGGTTTTACCGCTACGAATATCCGCAGCAACCTGTTCCAGTTTCACACGCGCCTGCTCGTCGGTCATGATCGGCGACGGTTTCAACAGAATGTGGCGAGAGTGAACTTCGGTCACGGAGATGCTCTGAGAGCCGCCACGCATATCGTTGATTTTCAGGATATGGAAGCCGACGCCGGAGCGGATCGGGCCGACGATATCGCCTTTTTTGGCGGTAGTCAGCGCCTGCGCGAAGATGCCCGGCAGTTCCTGAATGCGGCCCCAGCCCATCTGGCCGCCTTTCAGCGCCTGCTGGTCAGCAGAGTAGGAGATAGCGAGTTTGCCAAAATCAGCACCGCCGCGCGCCTGCTCAACGATAGACTCCGCCTGGCTCTGCGCTTCGTTCACCTGGTCAGAGGACGGGTTTTCCGGCAGCGGGATCAGGATGTGGCTCAGATTCAGTTCAGTGCTGGCGTCGTTCTGGTCGCCAATCTGGCTTGCCAGCGCGTCCACTTCCTGCGGCAGGACGGAAACGCGACGACGCACTTCGTTGTTACGCACTTCAGAGATGATCATCTCTTTGCGGATCTGGCTGCGATAGGTGCTGTAGTTCAGGCCATCGTAAGCCAGACGGCTACGCATCTGATCGGTTGTCATGTTGTTCTGCTTCGCGATGTTGGCGATAGCTTGATCCAACTGATCGTCAGAAATTTTGACGCCCATTTTCTGACCCATCTGCAGCATGATCTGGTCCATGATCAGACGTTCCAGGATCTGGTGGCGCAGAGTTGCGTCGTCCGGCAGTTGTTGCCCCGCCTGGCCCGCGTTGAGCTTGACGGATTGCATCAGACCGTTGACGTCGCTCTCAAGTACGACACCATTGTTTACGACGGCTGCTACTTTATCGACAACCTGTGGGGCGGCGAAACTGGTATTCGCGACTAACGCGATACCAAGAAGCAGCGTTTTCCAGTTCTTCATACTTTTTCCATTTCAATTAACAAACCGCTCGGCGGCTTAAGTTTCTGTCAGTGTCGTTACAATGAGTTCTGGTACGGCAGTATGTTCGAACGCAGCATCTGCTGGGTACCCAGTCCATAGTTCGAACTCAATCCACGAAGCTCAATATTAAAGCCGATTACGTTGTCGTAGACGGCGTGATCTTTCGCCCCTTCGTTATCCCAGCCGTTCAGCTTACGTTCGTAGCCGACACGGATGGCATAGCAGCAGGAGTTATACTGCACGCCCAGCATTTGATCGGCCGGTTTGTGACTGTTGGTGTCGAAGTAATACGCGCCCACAACAGACCAGCGATCGGCGATCGGCCAACTGGCTACGCCGCCCACCTGCGAAATCCCGTTCTTATACTGCTCTGACGTCGAGTAGTTAGACGGCAATGTCGCCTGGATATATTCCGGGCTGGCGTAACGGTAGCTCAACTGGACTAAACGGTCCTGGTCACGGCGATACTCAAGGGTGGTGCTGCTGGTGGAGATGTTATCCAGACGTTTGTCGTACTGGATGCCGCCACGCAGGCCCCAACGGTCGGTCAGACGTAAATAGGTGTCTCCCGCCCACACCAACGAACCGGTGTTGTCATCATTTTGCCAGGTCGTTGTATCATCACCGGTACGAGACTCGGTGAAATAGTAGATTTGACCAACAGAAACGTTAAAACGTTCAATCGCCGATTCATCATATACGCGAGATGTGAGGCCGGTCGTCACCTGGTTGGCTGACGCAATGCGGTCAAGGCCGCCGTAGGTACGGTCACGGAACAGCCCGCTGTAATCGGATTGCAGCAGCGAAGAGTCGTAGTTGTAGATGTTGCTCTGATCGCGATAAGGCACGTACAGGTAC
Organism: Pseudocitrobacter sp. 2023LY-00077; assembly: GCF_055796175.1. NCBI lineage: Bacteria > Pseudomonadati > Pseudomonadota > Gammaproteobacteria > Enterobacterales > Enterobacteriaceae > Pseudocitrobacter > Pseudocitrobacter sp. 2023LY-00077. The sequence continues at coordinate 65,203 of NZ_JBSPEI010000010.1, forward strand.
TGCGCGCGCGGTTCCAGCGTCTGGGTATAGCCCGCAGACCAGTCCATATCGCGCTCAAACACCATCTTACCGTCGACTTTAAACTGCGGCATCGTGCGGTTTACCGAGTCATCGTACTGGGTATTTTCAACGTTCTTTTGCTGATAATGAGTCGCTAACAGCTTCGCTTCAGTGTTCAGACTCCCCCAGCCGTTAGACAGCGGCAGGTTGATTGTCGGCTCAAGGTGCAGACGCGTCGCTTCCGGACGATTGCTGTTGGTGTTAACGAAATTCACCGCCTGGCCATAGATACGCGTATCAAACGGCCCAACATCGTTCTGATAGAAGTTCACATCCAGCTGCGGCTCAGCAGAGTAGGAGTTACTGTTGTTACGGTCGAAGACCTGGAACTGTTTCGTTGACACGGTGGCGTCGAAATTCTGCACCGCATAGCCGACGCTGAATTTTTGCGTCGCGTAGCCGTCGGTACTGGAACCGTATTTGGAGTCAAAGTCGTTGAAGTAGTTCGGGTCGCTGACTTTGGTGTAGTCGACGTTGAAGCGCCACACCTGATCCAGCACGCCCGCATGACGCCAGTAGAACATCCAACGACGGCTGTTATCGTCATCCGGGTGCTCATCGCTATAGACTTTATCCGATGGCAGGTAATCGAGTTCCATCAAACCCGCGCCCGCTTTGGTCAGATAGCGGAATTCGTTCTCCCACATGATGCCGCCACGCCGGTGCATATAGTGCGGCGTGATGGTCGCATCCATGTTCGGCGCGATGTTCCAGTAGTAAGGCAAATAGAACTCAAAGTAGTTCTTCGTGCTGTACCGGGCATTGGGGATCAGGAAACCAGACCGACGCTTATCGCCGATCGGTAACTGTAAATAAGGGCTATAAAAGACCGGAACCGGACCCACTTTAAAACGGGCGTTCCAGATTTCCGCAACTTCTTCTTCACGGTCCTGGATGACTTCAGAACCGACAACGCTCCAGGTATTTGAACCCGGCAGACACGACGTGAAGGTGCCGTTTTCCAGAATGGTATAACGGTTTTCGCCGCGCTGTTTCATCAGATCCGCCGTCCCGCGGCCCTGACGACCCACCATCTGGTAATCACCTTCCCAGACGTTGGTATCTTTCGTATTGAGATTCGACCAGGCTTTCGGACCTTTCAGGATCACCTGGTTATCGTCATAGTGTACATTACCGAGGGCATCAACCGTGCGCACGGGCGCCGTCTGGCCTTCAGGCTGTTTTTGATGAAGCTGAACTTCATCGGCCTGCAAGCGGCTATTTCCCTGGTTGATATCGACATTGCCGGTAAACACCGCGTCATCAGGGTAGTTCCCTTTTGCGTGATCGGCGTTTATCGTGACAGGCAGATCGTTAGTCTCGCCTTTCACTAATGGACGGTCGTAGCTCGGCACGCCCAGCATACATTGCGAAGCGAGATCGGCAGCCATGCCCTGCTGGCTGTACAAGGCACTGGCAATCATAGTCGCCAGGAGGGTGGGAATACGTTTTTTCATACGTTGTATTTGTTGTTCCGTCATCTATAGCATTGCGGCTTGCAAACGGTCAGAGACTAACGTACTCAACGGCTTGACGCTAGTACTTATCCTGCCCGTCCCGGCCAGAGGTGTTAGGCACGGCATTGAATGACGGGTATGATAATGCATATTTTAGCCGCTGGCATGACGATTTGGGGAGTATATGCAGTATTGGGGTAAAGTGATTGGTGTGGCCATCGCCTTAATGATGGGTGGCGGGTTCTGGGGCGTAGTCCTCGGATTGCTCGTGGGCCACATGTTTGACAAGGCGCGCAGCCGCCGGATGAACTGGTTTGCGAATCAACAGGAGCGTCAGTCTCTCTTTTTTGCCACCACCTTTGAAGTCATGGGCCACCTGACCAAATCGAAAGGGCGTGTCACGGAAGCGGATATTCATATCGCCAGTCTGTTAATGGACAGAATGAACCTGCACGGCGCTTCTCGCACCGCGGCACAGCAGGCGTTCCGCGTGGGCAAATCAGATAACTACCCGCTGCGCGAAAAAATGCGTCAGTTCCGTAGCGTCTGCTTTGGTCGTTTTGATCTGATTAGGATGTTTCTTGAAATTCAGATTCAGGCGGCGTTTGCCGACGGTTCACTGCATCCGAACGAACGTGACGTGCTGTATGTGATTGCCGAAGAACTCGGGATTTCGCGCGCGCAGTTCGATCAGTTCCTGCGCATGATGCAGGGCGGGGCGCAGTTTGGCGGCGGTTATCAGCAGCAGTCGCAAGGCGCAGGCGGCTGGCAACAGGCGCAGCGCGGCCCGACGCTGGAAGATGCCTGCAACGTGCTCGGCGTGAAAAGCACCGACGATGCGACGACCATCAAACGTGCGTACCGCAAGCTGATGAGCGAACATCACCCGGATAAGCTGGTGGCGAAAGGTTTACCACCCGAAATGATGGAGATGGCGAAGCAGAAGGCGCAGGAAATCCAGAGTGCGTACGAGCTGATTAAGGAACAGAAAGGGTTTAAGTAGGATTGTGCAGTGGGGACCCCTCACCCTAACCCTCTCCCACAGGGAGAGGGAACAGACGGTGCGGTTTTCTCCCTCTCCCTGTGGGAGAGGGCCGGGGTGAGGGCATCAGGCCGCAGAGGCCTCAAAAATCCACCGGTGCTTTAAACGTCATACTGTTGCCAAACTCAGGATGCGTAATGGTCAGCGTCTGCGCATGCAGCAGCAGGCGCGGAGCCATCGCCAGCGCTTCGGGCGTCGCGTAAAAACGGTCGCCCAGAATCGGATGCCCTAACGCTAGCATGTGCACGCGCAACTGGTGCGAACGCCCGGTAATCGGCTTTAACAGCACGCGGGCGGTGTTATCGTCCGCGTACTCCAGCACTTCATACTCCGTTTGCGCCGCTTTGCCGGTTTCATAACACACCTTCTGCTTTGGCCGGTTCGGCCAGTCGCAAACCAGCGGTAAATCCACCAGACCCTCTTGCGGTTTAGGGTGTCCCCAAACGCGCGCTACGTACTGCTTTTTCGGCTCACGCTCGCGGAACTGACGTTTGAGCTCGCGCTCAGCCGCTTTGGTCAGGGCCACCACAATCACCCCGCTGGTCGCCATATCCAGACGATGGACGGATTCGGCCTGCGGATAGTCGCGCTGCACGCGCAGCATCACGCTGTCTTTATGCTCTTCCTGGCGGCCCGGCACGGACAACAAGCCGCTTGGCTTGTTGACCACCATAATGTGCTCGTCCTGATAGAGAATAACCAGCCACGGGTCCTGCGGCGGATTGTAGTTTTCCATTCCCATTGCGGGCTCCTGTTACTGGTGCGTCACGACGATCAGGCGCAACGCATCCAGACGCCAGCCAGCCTGCGACAGGCTTTCCATCACCTGCTGGCGGTTGCTTTCGATAGCGGAAAGCTCGTCATCACGAATGTTCGGGTTCACCGCTTTCAGGGCTTCCAGACGCGACAGTTCGGCACTCAGTTTTTCATCGGCTTCACTGCGAGCAGAATCGATCAGCGCCTGCGCGGCTTTGGCAATCTGGCCTTCACCCAGTTGCAGAATCGCGTGAACGTCCTGCTGTACGGCGTTAACCAGCTTACTGCCCGTGTGGCGGTTAACCGCGCTCAACTGGCGGTTGAAGGTTTCAAACTCCACCTGAGCCGCCAGGTTGGTGCCATTTTTATCCAGCAGCATGCGTACTGGCGTTGGCGGCAGGAAGCGGTTGAGCTGCAGTTGTTTCGGCGCATTGGCTTCCACGACGTAAATCAGTTCTACCAGCAGCGTACCGACCGGCAGCGCTTTGTTTTTCAGCAGAGAAATCGTGCTGCTGCCCGTATCGCCGGAGAGGATCAGATCCAGGCCGTTGTGGATAATCGGGTGTTCCCAGGTGAGGAACTGCGCGTCTTCACGGGAAAGCGCAATATCACGCTCGAAGGTCACCGTACAGCCATCTTCCGGCAGGCCAGGGAAATCCGGCACCAGCATATGGTCGGACGGAGTCAGGACAATCAGGTTTTCGCCACGATCGTCCTGATTGATACCGACGATATCAAACAGGTTCATGGCGAAGGCGATCAGGTTGGTATCGTCATCCTGCTCTTCAATGCTTTCGGCCAGCGCCTGCGCTTTCTCGCCGCCGTTGGAGTGGATTTCCAGCAGACGGTCGCGGCCCTGTTCCAGCTGTGCTTTCAGCGCGTCATGCTGTTCGCGACAAGTTTTAATCAGCTCATCAAAGCCTTCACTGTTTTCCGGCGCGGCTAAGTAGTTGATCAATTGATCGTGCACGCTGTCATAGATGGTGCGACCGGTCGGGCAGGTATGCTCGAACGCGTCCAGACCTTCATGGAACCAGCGAACCAGCACGGACTGTGCGGTGCGTTCCAGATACGGCACGTGGATTTGAATATCGTGCGCCTGACCGATACGGTCCAGACGACCAATACGCTGTTCCAGCAGGTCCGGGTTGAACGGCAGGTCGAACATCACCAGATTGCTGGCAAACTGGAAGTTACGCCCTTCAGAACCGATTTCAGAGCACAGCAGCACCTGAGCACCGCTGTCTTCTTCTCCAAACCAGGCTGCTGCGCGGTCGCGTTCGATGATCGACATCCCTTCATGGAACACGGCGGCGCGGATACCCTCGCGCTCGCGCAGAACCTGTTCCAGTTGCAGCGCGGTGGCGGCTTTGGCGCAAATCACCAGCACTTTCTGCGAGCGGTGGCTGGTCAGGTAGCCCATCAGCCATTCCACGCGCGGGTCGAAGTTCCACCAGGTGCCGGTATCGCCTTCAAATTCCTGATAAATCTGTTCCGGATAAAGCATGTCGCGAGCGCGCTCTTCCGCACTCTTACGCGCGCCCATAATGCCGGAGACTTTAATCGCGGTTTGATACTGCGTTGGCAGCGGCAGTTTGATGGTGTGCAGCTCGCGTTTCGGGAACCCCTTCACGCCGTTACGGGTGTTACGGAACAGCACGCGGCTGGTGCCGTGGCGGTCCATCAGCATGCTGATCAGTTCCTGGCGCGCGGCTTCTGCGCCGTCGCGGTCGCTGTTCGCCGTTTGCAGCAGAGCTTCGATATCCTGCTCGCCAATCAGCTCGCCCAGGGTGTTCAGCTCGTCGTTGCTGAGTTTGTTGCCCGCCAGCAGCAGCGCAACCGCGTCGGCTACCGGGCGATAGTTTTTCTGTTCTTCGACAAACTGCTCAAAATCGTGGAAGCGGTTCGGGTCGAGCAGGCGCAGACGTGCAAAGTGGCTCTCCATCCCCAGCTGTTCCGGCGTTGCGGTCAGCAGCAGGACGCCCGGCACGCGTTCCGCCAGCTGCTCGATGCACTGATATTCACGGCTTGGCGCGTCTTCGCTCCACACCAGGTGATGCGCTTCATCGACCACCATGATGTCCCATTCGGCGTCGCACAAATGCTCCAGGCGTTGCTTGTTGCGGCGCACGAAGTCCAGCGAGCAAATGACCAGCTGTTCGGTTTCAAACGGGTTATAGGCGTCGTGTTGCGCTTCGGCATAACGCTCATCGTCAAACAGCGCAAAGCGCAGGTTGAAGCGGCGCAGCATCTCAACCAGCCACTGGTGCTGGAGGGTTTCCGGCACGATGATCAACACGCGCTGGGCCGCGCCAGAGAGCAACTGCTGATGCAGGATCATCCCGGCTTCGATGGTTTTACCTAAACCCACTTCATCGGCCAGCAGCACGCGCGGCGCGTGGCGGCGACCCACATCGTGGGCGATGTTGAGCTGGTGAGGGATCAGGCTGGTACGCTGCCCGCGCAGGCCGCTGTACGGCATGCGGTACTGTTCGCTCTGATATTTACGCGCACGGTAGCGCAGGGCAAAGCGGTCCATACGGTCGATTTGCCCGGCAAACAGGCGGTCCTGGGGTTTACTGAAAACCAGTTTGCTGTCGAGCAGCACTTCACGCAGCACGACATTGGCTTCTTCAGTATCCAGACGGGTGCCGACATAGGCCAGCAGGCCTTTTTCTTCAATAACTTCATCAATGTGCAACTGCCAGCCATCATGGCTGGTAATCGTGTCGCCAGGATTGAACATCACGCGGGTCACGGGGGAGTCGCTTCGGGCATACAGACGGTTCTCTCCGGTAGCCGGAAAGAGCAGGGTGACGGTGCGTGCATCCATTGCAACTACAGTACCAAGTCCCAGTTCGCTTTCTGTATCGCTGATCCAGCGTTGACCAAGTGTAAAAGGCATAAGTGTTCGGCTCTATCTCTTTGTAAATTGCAGGCAATACCCATCCACCGCCTGAAGGAGAGGCGGCGAATGAATGAGGTCCAGGAATGGAAAGGGCGCTATGGTACTGGATGGCGCGGCGTTAGTCACCTGTCAAAATAGCCCCAGTTGCCCTGTCACTATTGTAGCAAAATCGTCGTCGACAAAGGGGAGAATTCCTTCGGCAACGGGCTCTAATTGCTTAGTAAGGTAGTGCTCGTAATCAAGCGGCGACTGTTGATAATCCAGCGGTTCCGGGCCGCTGGTAGTCCAGACATATTTTATACTGCCGCGTTGCTGATACTGAAGTGGGCGGCCCAGACGCGCGTTGTGTTCGTCCGCCAGACGCGCGGCGCGCACATGCGGCGGCACGTTGCGCTGATATTCAGCCAGCGGGCGACGCAGGCGCTTGCGGTAGACCAGTTTACTGTCGAGCTTGCCCGACATCAGGTTATCAATGGTTTCAAGAATGTAGTCGCGGTAAGGCTCGTTGCGGAAGATGCGCAGGTAGAGCTCCTGCTGGAACTGTTGCGCCAGCGGCGTCCAGTCGGTGCGCACCGTTTCGAGACCTTTGTAGAGCATTCTTTGTTCCGTGCCTTCCTGAATCATCCCGGCATAGCGTTTTTTACTGCCCGTATCGGCGCCGCGAATAGTGGGCATCAGGAAGCGACAAAAGTGGGTTTCAAACTCCAGTTCCAGCGCGCTGGTTAAGCCCGATTTTTGTAGCTCATCGGCCCACCACTGGTTAACAAATTCAACGAGCTCACGGCCAATTTTCGCCGCGGCGTTTTCATCATGCGCTTTTTTAAGCCACACAAAGGTGGAGTCCGTATCGCCATAGATGACGTCGTAACCTTTGGATTCGATAAGCGCTTTGGTCTGGCGCATGATCGCGTGCCCGCGCATGGTGATCGACGACGCGAGGCGGGGATCAAAAAAGCGGCAGGCGCTGGTGCCGAGCACGCCGTAAAACGCGTTCATGATGATCTTCAGTGCCTGCGAGAGCGGTTTGTTTTTATGCTGTTTGGCGTCATCGCGAGCGTGCCAGATTTGGCCGACGATCCCCGGCAGGCAGTGTTTATCGCGTGAGAACCAGGCACCAAGAAAACCTTCGGTACTGTGTTCCGCATCCGGCTGGCTCATCCCTTCAACCAGCCCCACCGGGTCAATCAAAAACGAGCGGATAATCGACGGATACAGGCTTTTGTAATCCAGCACCAGCACCGAATCGTACAAACCGGGGCGTGAATCCATCACGTAGCCGCCGGGGCTCGCCTGCGGGGGCACTTCGCCTAAATTAGGGGCGACATAACCCAGGCGATGCATACGCGGGAAATAGAGGTGGCTGAAGGCGGCAACTGAGCCACCGTGACGGTCAACCGCCAGCCCGTTAACCGTGGCGCGTTCCAGCAGGAATGGCATGATCTCCGTTTTGTGGAAAATCTGCGTTACCAGCTCGCAATCTTTGAGGTTATATTTCGCCAGCGCGGGCTTATCTTCGGCGAAACGGCGGTCAATTTCGTCCATTCTGTCCCACGGATTATCAATCGCTTTGCCTTCGCCCAGCAGTTCCTGCGCCACCGCCTCCAGCGAAAACGAAGAGAAATTCCAGAACGCGGATTTCAGCGCTTCAATGCCGTCGAGAATCAGCCGCCCGTTCGCCTGGGCGAAGAATACGCCATTCTTAAACCCGTGTTCGCGCCACTCCAGCTCGCTGTTGCTACGGCCCAGCATCAGCGGAATACGGTAGCGCTCGGCATGTTTTTGCAGCACGCGTAAATCGAACTGCACCACGTTCCAGCCGATGATCACATCCGGGTCGTGCTGAGCGAACCAGGCATTCAGTTTTTCTAAGAGCTGCGGGCGGCTGGCGACATACTCCAGCTCAAAATCTATCGCCGACGCCTCACCGTTGGCCGGGCCGAGCATGTAGACCACGCGCTGGCCGCAGCCTTCAATGCCGATGCAATACAGCTCGCCGTGACGGGTGGTTTCGATATCGATAGAGGCCCATTTTAGCGCCGGGCGATAGGTGTCATGAGGTTTAAGCCGTGCATTCACCAGCCCATTACCGCGTGCGTCGCCATCGAACCACACCGGGGCGGTGATAAAGCGCTCCATCAGATAGCGTTCTGGCGGGCGAATGTCCGCTTCATAAACGGTGATGCCGTTTTCGCGCAGCAGTTTATCGAGGCGCATCAACTGGCGATGAGAACGGCAGTAGAGGCCGAACACCGGCTGGCGGTGAAAATCTTGTAAGGTGAGCGGGGCAAGGCGGGCATCTCGCTCACCCTGTAACAGGCGTTCCGTCTGCGCGCGCTGCGCTTCCGGGATAAAGGCGACCGACTCCTGCGGCGGCAGCGTCACGGCTCGCGGGCCTGCATCCGTCGCCAGCCAGAAGGTGACTTCTGTCCCCTGGGGAGTGTCCCGCCAGTGGCGGGTTAAGATAAAGCCAGCTTGCGCCTGCGCCACACGCGTTTCTCACCTGATGAATAAGCGCTGATTATAACCTGGTTTAGTTGGTTTTAACTGGTTTTTTGTACAGGTGCGTTTTCAATACGATTGAAATTTCCCCGGCTCGCCTTCGCAGTAAAACGCCACCTGCTCACACAGCGACTGGTAGTCGGAAAAAATGACCCACTTTGTCCCGTGGCCATATCCCAGAAACCAGGTGGTTTTCTGCCCCGCGTGGTCCGTGATCGCCAGATGGTATTTTTTATTCATTGGGTAAATATTTGGGGTGAGTTTTATGGTCTCAATGTTTTTCCATTGCCAGCTTTTATTATCTATGATGATGGCATCAGAGGTGAGAACGATTTGCGCCGGCGTTCTTGATTTTATCCAGTGAGAATAAAGAAAGATGGCCAGCGCCAGCAGAAGCTCGGCAACCAGTGTTACACCAAGCGCACCCAGCGCCATTGAGAGAAACGGTACGCCGATAAACATTGAAAAAATGAGTAGAATCAGAAGGCTGACGGGAATGGTTGCCACAATAAAAAAGTTATCTTCGAGAACGATACGTGAGATTACTTTTTTGTTGAGGGTATATTTTATTTCAGAGGCCAAGATAAAGGCTCCAATATATTCATGGTGTAAATGAATGACGGTTTTTGTTGGTGGGTAAAATAGCGTGATTGGTATTAAAATTAAAGGGTGCTGCCAGGCAAATCTAAAAATAACGATCTCTTATAGAGAATTATTTTTCTTTAAATGCAGATGTGTTATTTCTGAACAAGAATTTAACATGTGCGCAAAATGTTGAGTAGTTCTCGAAGACCATATCTTCAGAGGCAAAGCCGCAGCCTAAAAAGAAGCGATGCTTTTTGTTATCATTCCCTATGATGGTTAAGTAACATTTTTCATTCTTCGGGTAAATGTCTGGCGTCAGCTGTAGCGTTTTGATGTCGTTCAATGACCAGCACTGATTATCGACTCGAATATGATTTTGGGCGAGGGCTATTTCTGCGGGAGTACGTGATAAGGTTTTAACCTTCAAAGCGACGGTGAATGGATAAGTGAAAAACTGGAGTATCATGCTATAAACGAAGGTTAATAGAAAAACCAGTAAGCAGCCTACTAAAAATGACCACAGACTTTCGCTCAGAAAGATACCCATTGCACCATATAAAACCATTACACCGATTGCCGCACCGAACGGTGAAGCAAAATCAATTTTAAGTCTCTTTAGGAGAATTGATTTATGTAGCTTATATATTATCTCTTCCATGCTATTCATTCCATTGAATGCCACGGAATGACTATAAATGAAAGAGTAGAGGAATCAAAGTCAGCGCCTGCGATCAGGCGCTGATGCTAATATTCACTGCCCGTAATACGCCTTCGCACCATGCTTGCGCAGATAGTGCTTATCCAGCAGCGTTTGCTGCATATCCGGCAACTGCGGCGCAAGCTGGCGGCAGAAGATACCCATATAGGCCACTTCTTCCAGCACGATAGCGTTGTGTACCGCATCTTCCGCGTTTTTCCCCCACGCGAACGGGCCGTGAGAGTGCACCAGCACGCCCGGCATTTGCGCAGCGTCGATGCCTTGTTTCTCAAAGGTTTCGACGATCACGTTACCAGTTTCCCATTCGTACTCACCGTTGATTTCCGCATCGGTCATTTTGCGCGTGCAGGGAATGGTACCGTAGAAATAGTCAGCGTGGGTGGTGCCGGTCGCAGGAATAGCTTGCCCCGCCTGCGCCCAGATGGTGGCGTGGCGGGAATGGGTATGCACGATGCCGCCAATGGTCGGGAATGCCTGATAGAGCAGGCGATGGGTGGGCGTATCGGAAGACGGTTTTTTGTTGCCTTCTACCACCTCGCCGGTCGCGATGCTGACCACCACCATATCGTCGGCGGTCATCACGCTGTAATCTACGCCGGAGGGTTTAATCACAAAAACGCCTTTCTCCCGGTCAACGGCGCTGACGTTGCCCCAGGTGAGGGTGACCAGGTTATGTTTTGGCAGCGCCAGGTTGGCGTCGAGCACCTGGCGTTTGAGATCTTCTAGCATGTTGGCTCCTGTGTGCCCCCTCACCCTAACCCTCTCCCCGAGGGAGAGGGATGAGACAGTGCTCGGTGTGGGGTTTTCACCCTCTCCCTCAGGGAGAGGGCCGGGGTGAGGGTGTTAACGACGTAACCCGTAATAAACCTCGTTCCAGCGCAGCGCGTCTTTAAACGCTGGCAGGCGGGTGTCGTTGTCGATAACCGTGATCTCGATACCATGCAGTTCAGCGAACTGGCGCATATCGTCCAGCGTCAGGGCGTGGCTGAAGACGGTGTGGTGCGCGCCGCCGCCGATGATCCACGCTTCGGAGGCGGTTGCCAGATCCGGCTGCACTTTCCACAGCGCGTTGGCGACCGGGAGTTTCGGCAGATCGTGCGGCGTTGCTACCGTTTCGATAATGTTGACCAGCAGACGGAAGCGATCGCCCAGATCCACCAGGCTTGCGACAATCGCAGGGCCGGTTTGGGTATTGAAGATCAAGCGTGCCGGATCGGCCTTGCCACCGATGCCCAGCGGCTGCACGTCGAGGATCGGTTTCTCTTCCACGGCGATTGACGGGCACACTTCCAGCATGTGCGAACCGAGCACCAGGTCGTTGCCGTTATCGAAGTGGTAGGTGTAATCCTCCATAAAGGAGGTGCCGCCCTGCAGACCGGTTGACATCACCTTCATGATGCGAAGCAGGGCGGCGGTTTTCCAGTCGCCTTCGCCCGCAAAGCCGTAGCCTTGCTGCATCAGACGTTGTACCGCCAGGCCCGGAAGCTGTTTCAGGCCGTGGAGATCTTCAAATGTCGTGGTGAAGGCATGGAACCCGCCCTCTTCGAGGAAGCGTTTCATTCCCAGTTCGATGCGCGCGGCATCCAGCACGTTCTGGCGTTTGTCGCCGTTGATTTGCGCGGCAGGCGTCAGGCGGTAGCTGCTTTCATATTCATCAACCAGCGCGTTGATATCGCCATCGCTGACCGCGTTGACCACCTGCACCAGGTCTCCCACCGCCCAGGTGTTGACGGAGAACCCGAATTTGATCTGCGCCGCGACTTTATCGCCGTCGGTGACCGCCACTTCACGCATGTTATCGCCAAAGCGGCACACTTTCAGGTGACGGGTATCCTGCTTCGAGACCGCCTGACGCATCCACGAACCGATACGCTCATGCGCGTTTTTATCCTGCCAGTGGCCGGTCACCACGCTGTGCTGCTGACGCATACGCGCGCCGATAAAGCCGAATTCACGGCCGCCGTGTGCGGTCTGGTTCAGGTTCATAAAGTCCATGTCGATGCTGTCCCACGGCAGGGAAGCATTGAACTGGGTATGGAATTGCAGCAGCGGTTTATTGAGGATGGTCAGGCCGTTGATCCACATTTTCGCCGGTGAGAAGGTGTGCAGCCACACCACCATGCCCGCACATTTATCGTCGTAGTTGGCATCGCGGCAAATCGCGGTGATCTCATCCGGGCGCGTGCCCAGCGGTTTCAGCACCAGTTTGCACGGCAGTTTCGCTTCCGCATTCAGGGCATTGACCACCTGTTCTGCGTGCTGCGTAACCTGACGCAGCGCTTCCGGGCCGTAAAGGTGCTGGCTGCCAATCACAAACCAGACTTCATAATTATTAAAAATGGTCATCGTCGTATCCTTAATGAGTCAGCGCTGCTGTGGCGGACGGCGTGGTAGCCGATGGCGCAGCGACAGGGAGATAGTGTTGTTCGGCGCTCAGCGCCCATTGTTGGTAGCGCTGATAAAGCTGCTCGAAGCGTTTCGCCTGCAGCGGATCGGGCTGGAGCGTGCTTTCGACGCGACTGGCCATCAGCAACTGCGCGGCAGGGATATCGCGGTAAACGCCTGCGGCGACGGCGGCAAAGATGGCAGCGCCGAGCGCGCAACACTGGTCAGAGGCGACAATCTGTAACGGGCGATTGAGCACGTCGCAGCAGGCCTGCATGATGACGCGGTTTTTACGCGCAATGCCGCCCAGCGCCATCACGTTATTCACCGGGATGCCCTGGCGGGTGAAGCACTCCATAATGGCGCGCGCGCCGAAGGCGGTGGCAGCAATCAATCCGCCAAATAATGCCGGCGCGTCGGTGGCCAGATTCAGGTCGGTGATCACCCCTTTCAGACGCTGGTTGGCGTTTGGCGTGCGGCGACCGTTAAACCAGTCGAGTACCACTGGCAGATGATCGAGGGACGGATTGTTGGCCCAGGCTTCGGTCAGCGCAGGCAGGAGTTGCTTCTGGCTCTCTTTAATTTGCGTCTTCAGTTCGGGATGCTGAGCGGCGAGTTGTTCCAGCGGCCAGCCCAGCACGCGGCCAAACCACGCATAGATATCGCCGAACGCCGACTGGCCCGCTTCCATGCCGATGAAATCAGGCACTACGCTGCCGTCAACCTGGCCGCAAATGCCTTTCACCGTGCGATCGCCTACGCTCTCTTTCTCCGCGACAAGAATGTCGCAGGTGGAGGTCCCGATGACTTTCACCAGCGCGTTTGGCTGTGCGCCCGCGCCGACTGCGCCCATATGGCAGTCAAATGCGCCGCCGGAAATCACCACTTTTTCGGAAAGCCCTAAACGCTGCGCCCATTCCGCGGTGAGCGTGCCCACGGGAACATCGGCGGTCAGGGTGTCGGTAAACAGCGGGCAGGGAAGGTGCTGATTGAGGATAGGGTCGAGTTCATCAAAGAATGACGCCGGTGGCAGGCCGCCCCAGCTCTCATGCCACAGGGATTTATGCCCGGCGCTACAGCGGCCACGGCGAATATCCTGCGGGCGCGTGGTGCCGGAAAGCAGCGCCGGAACCCAGTCGCACAGCTCAATCCATGACGCGGCGGCCTGGGCGACCGCGCTGTCTTCGCGGGTGACGTGCAGAATTTTGGCCCAGAACCATTCGCTGGAGTAAATACCGCCAATGTAGCGTGAGTAGTCTTCTTTGCCCGGCTGATGGCACAGGCGAGTGATGGCTTCGGCTTCTTCCACGGCGGTGTGGTCTTTCCACAGCACGAACATGGCGTTCGGGTTTTCGGCGAACTCGTCGCGCAGCGCCAGCACGTTGCCGTCGGCGTCTATCGGTGCAGGGGTTGAACCGGTGCTGTCAACGCCAATCCCGACCACGTCGGCGCGTTGGGCGTCGGTGAGCTGTGCCAGCACGCTTTTCAGCGCCGCTTCCATCGACTCAATGTAGTCGCGCGGGTGGTGGCGAAAACGGTTATTCGGGGCGTCGCAGAAGCGGCCCTCCTGCCAGCGCGGATACCATTCAACGCTGGTGGCGATCTCTTCGCCATTCGCGCACTCCACTGCCAGGGCGCGGACCGAGTCGCTGCCAAAATCGAGGCCAATTGCGATTGCCATCGTGTCACTCCATCGTAATAAAACAGGATGAGTTAACACTAGCGATCGCCCGGAAAAATCGTCAGGCAGGAACCGCTAATCTTATGGATAATTTTGCTGTCACATCCCAAAGTGTGACGCTGTGCAAATATTCAATGTGGACTTTTCTGCCGTCTTTATAGACACTTCTGTTACACGCCAGAAACCGTATGTCTCGCGGAATTGTTATCAAAATCGCGGCTTGTCGCGGGGTTAAATGTTTATCGTGAGCGGTGATGGTTTGCACAGGTCGCCGGGAAGGGTGAAAACGTGAATATGGATAATTGGTTTCTTCACAACATGCGGAGAGCAGACTGAAAATGCCTGAATTGCAAAACGATCCCCTGCTGCCGGGTTACTCCTTTAACGCGCACCTGGTCGCCGGGCTGACGCCGATTGATGCCGGAGGTTATCTCGATTTCTTTATCGACCGGCCGTTGGGCATGAAGGGGTTTATTCTTAACCTGACGGTGAAAGGGGAGGGGGTGATTGAAAATCAGGGGCAGCAGTTTATTTGTCGGGAAGGCGATATGCTGCTCTTTCCCCCTGGCGAAATTCATCACTACGGACGTCATCCGGACGCCAGCGAATGGTATCACCAGTGGGTTTATTTCCGCCCTCGCGCCTACTGGCATGAATGGCTGAACTGGCCGACCATTCATGCGCAAACCGGTTTTTTCCGCCCGGATGAAGCGCATCAGGCGTCGATTTCCGCGCTGTTTGGGCAAATTATTGATGCCGGGCAGGGCGTTGGGCGTTATTCAGAATTGCTGGCGATCAACCTGCTGGAACAGCTTTTGCTGCGACGTATGGAAGCCATCAATGAATCGCTGCATCCGCCGATGGATAACCGGGTACGCGATGCCTGCCAGTACATCAGCGATCACCTGGCCGATAGCCATTTCGATATCGCAAGCGTCGCGCAGCACGTCTGCCTGTCGCCGTCGCGTCTGTCGCATCTGTTCCGTCAGCAGCTTGGCGTGAGCGTGCTGAGCTGGCGCGAAGATCAACGCATCAGTCAGGCGAAATTGCTGCTCAGTACCACGCGTATGCCGATTGCCACCGTGGGGCGCAACGTAGGCTTTGAAGATCAACTCTATTTTTCTCGCGTCTTTAAGAAATGTACCGGCGCAAGCCCGAGCGAATTCCGCGCGGGTTGTGAATAAAAAGTAAAGAAAAGGAAAGGCGGTGTGTGGAGTATTGTCTTTGCCAGTAAACTATTCAGACAATTGATGGCTTGACGAAAGGCGGGGTGATGACCAGAATCCCCGATTCGTTTTCAAACCGGACACACTATGCAAGCACTGCTGGAACACTTTATTACCCAGTCCACGACCTATTCACTTGTCGCGGTCGCGCTGGTGGCTTTTCTGGAATCATTAGCGCTGGTCGGTCTGATTTTGCCGGGCACGGTGATGATGGCGGGTCTGGGCGCACTGATTGGCAGCGGCGAGGTTAATTTCTGGCAGGCGTGGCTGGTCGGTATCGTGGGCTGTTTGCTGGGTGACTGGATCTCCTTCTGGCTCGGCTGGCGCTTTAAAAAGCCACTGCATCGCTGGTCGTTTATGAAAAAGAACAAGGCGCTGCTGGATAAAACCGAGCACGCGCTGCATCAGCACAGCATGTTCACCATTCTGGTCGGGCGCTTTGTCGGGCCAACGCGCCCGGTGATGCCGATGGTTGCCGGAATGCTCGACCTGCCGGTTTCGAAGTTTATTCCGCCGAATATTATTGGTTGCCTGCTCTGGCCGCCGATTTACTTCCTGCCGGGGATTCTGGCGGGGGCCGCGATTGATATTCCTGCTGATATGCAAAGCGGTGGCTTTAAGTGGCTGCTGCTGTCAGCGGCGTTGCTGCTGTGGATTGCTGCGTGGTTGTGCTGGCGCTTGTGGCGCAGCGGAAAAGCGGCGAAAGATCGTCTGACCGTTTACCTGCCGCGCCAGCGTTTGCTGTGGGTGGCCCCGTTGATGCTCGGTGTAGGTGTCGTGGCGCTGGTGGCGGCAATCCGCCATCCGTTGATGCCTGTTTACATCGAGATTTTGCGCAAGGTGGTTGGGCTTTAGCGCAGTTTGCCGGATGGCGGCGTAAACGCCTTATCCGGCCTACAAAAATAGATGCGAACGAGTAGGCCGGATAAGCGAAGCGCCATCCGGCGCAGCGATGCCGAGTAAATGCGACGCGCTGGCGTGACCGCTCAGCAGCGCCGTCGTTTCGCCATCCCACGCAATGCGTCCGTCGGCAACCACTATCGCGCGTGGCGCAATCCGCGCCGCATCTTCCACGCTGTGAGACACCATCAACAACGTCATCTGCTCACGTTCACATACCGCTTTCACCAGTTGCAACATCTCCTGACGTAGCGCCGGGTCGAGGGCGGAAAAAGGTTCATCCAGCAGCAAAATCGGCTGCTGACGGACCAAACAACGCGCCAGCGCCACACGTTGACGCTGGCCGCCGGAAAGCTCACCCGGCAGGCGCGTCAGCAAGGACTCAAGCCCCATCTGTTGGGCGATCGCCTGCAACTTCTGTTTTTGCGCATCGTTCAGTTTCAGCGAAGGCGACATCCCCAGCCCAATGTTTTGCTGCACGCTCAGGTGGCTGAACAGGTTGTTTTCCTGAAACAACATCGATACCGGGCGACGGGCGGGCGGCGTACGGGTATGCGTCTCGCCGTTAATCACAATTTCGCCGCTGGCAGGCGTCAGAAAACCGGCAACCAGATTCAGCAGCGTACTTTTCCCCGCCCCGCTCGGCCCAAGAATGGCGAGGGTTTCGCCCTGCGCCACGGAGAGACTAAAGCGCATCGGTAAATGCTGATAAAGCCAGGTAACATCATTGAGTTTTAGCATCGCGTCCCGGTAGTTTTTCAATCACGGTAAAAAGCAGGAAACAGAGCAGCAGCAGAAGCAGGGCGGTCACCGCGCCATCCTGGCTGCGATAAGAGCCTATTTGCTGGTAAAGATAAAACGGTAGCGTGCGGAAATCATCATTGCCAAACAGCGCCACCACACCGAAATCGCCAATCGACAGGACGCAGGCGAACGCCAGCGCCTGGGCGAGGGGCCGTTTAAGTGCGCGCAACTCCACGATTTTTAAACGGTTAAACCCTTCCAGCCCCAGCGACTCACACAACGGTGTATAACGCGCGGTAATATCGCGCATCGGCGTCTCCAGCACTTTCAACGCGTAGGGGATGGCCATCAGCGCATTGGCGAAAATCACGATGCCATCGGCGGAGTCAGGCAGCCCGATAGTATTATTCAGCAGCAGGAAAAAGCCGGTCGCCAGCACAATCCCCGGCATGGCAAGAATCAACATGCCGCTCAGTTCCAGCGTTTGCCCGGCAAGCGGCGCGTTACGCGCACGCAGTTCGCGGCTGCTCCACAGTAGCATCATGGTCAGCACCACGCTGAGCACGCCAGCGGAGACGGCGATGCGCAGCGAGGTCCACAGTGCCTGCCAGAGCGGCGGTTGTCGCAGGGCGTTGAGCATCGCCGTGTTGATGCCATCGACCAGTACCGCCAGCAGCGGCGGCAGCATTAATAACAGGGCCAGCGTAATCAGCAGGCCATCGCTAAGGCGGCTGTGCAGACGATCGTCCGGGTCGCGCCAGCCCTGCATTTGCGTATTACCGACGGCAATCGCCTTGCTCAGACGCTGGCTAACCAGCACCAGCGTCAGGCAGCACGCCATCTGGATCAGCGCCAGCATCGCCGCCCGCGCCGGGTCATAATCAAAATTGAGCGCCTGATAAATCGCCAGTTCAATGGTCGTGGCTTTCGGCCCGCCGCCCAGCGATAGCACGGTGGCAAAGCTGGCAAAACAGAGCATAAAGATCAGCGTGCTGATGGGCAGAATTTGCCGACGCAGCCAGGGCCATTCCACGAAGCGAAAGAAATTGAACCCGCGCATCCCAAGCTGAGCGGCAAGCTGGCGCTGCTCGCCGGGGATTTGCTGCAGCGCCTGAAGCAGCAGGCGGGTTGCCATTGGCATGTTGAAGAACACGTGCGCCAGCAGGATGCCCTGCAATCCATAAGGCGAGAAATGCCACTCCAGCCCGAGTGATGTGAGTATCTGCGCCAGCCAGCCCTGACGCCCGTAGACGCTGAGGATGCCGAATACCGCGACCAGTACGGGCAAAATCAGCGTCATTGCGCACAGGCGCAGCAATGTTTCGCGGCCAGGGAAACGACGGCGATAGAGCGCGCGGGCGAGGAAAATAGCGGGCACAACCGACAGCAGCGCGGAGAGAAACGCCTGCCAGAAGGAGAAACGCACGACGTGCCAGAGGTAGCTATCCGCCAGCAGCGTCTGCCCGCTGGCATCCGGGGCGCTAAACCACAGTGCCAGAAAGGCGGCCAGCGCCACGGCGACGATAAGCGTCGCCGCCGTCACTCCAGGCCAAATCCAGCCGGGAATTAACGGCTGACGGCGCGTTGCCATGTCGCGATCCAGTTCTGACGCTGTGCGGCGACGTCCTGCGGGGTAAATTCTAGGGCAGTTTTCGGTTTATCGAGCGTCTCAAAGCCGGCGGGCAGCGTCACGTCAGCCACCGGATACATCCAGTTACCCGTCGGAATGGCCTGCTGGAACGCAGGGGAAATCATAAACTTGAGGAATTTTTCGGCCAGTTCAGGCTGTTTGCTGGCGGCGGTCCGCGCCGCCACTTCCACCTGCAAATAATGCCCCTCGGCAAATGAGGCGGCGGCGTAGTTATCTTTTTTCTCTTCGATAATGTGATACGCCGGAGAGGTGGTGTAGCTCAGCACCAGGTCGCTTTCCCCTTTCAGGAATAAACCATACGCTTCGCTCCAGCCTTTGGTCACGGTGACGGTTTTCGCCGCCAGTTTCTGCCAGGCTTCAGCTGTTTTATCGCCATACACTTTTTGCATCCACAGCAGCAGGCCCAGGCCCGGCGTGCTGGTGCGCGGGTCCTGATAAATCACCCGCCATTTCTGGTCGCTCTCGACCAGTTCTTTCAGGCTTTTCGGCGGATTCTTCAGTTTGTTTTTATCGTAAACGAAGGCGAAATAGCCGTAGTCGAAGGGAACAAAGGTGTCATCTTTCCAGCCGCCGGGAACGGTAACGTTACTCGTCGGCACGCCGCTTTTGGCGAACAGATTTGTCTGGCTGGCGGCTTGCAGCAGGTTGTTATCGAGCCCCAGCACCACGTCGGCTTTGCTCTTTTTGCCTTCCATGCGCAGGCGGTTAAGCAGTGAAACGCCATCTTCCAGCGCCACAAATTTCAGCTCGCAGTCACAGTCGGCTTCAAAGGCTTTTTTCACCACCGGGCCTGGGCCCCAGTCGGCGGCGAAGGAATCATAGGTGTAAACCGTGAGTACCGGTTTGGCGAAAGCTGGCAGGGCGAGAAGCGCCAGCAGCGGCAGACATTTTTTTAACACTTTGCACCTCAGTGAGCAGGTGGCAAAGGATTTTGAGTTGGCCTCAAATCCCTCCGCCGGCGTTATCCGGATCAGGTTCGACGGGTATCTCTCAGCAAATTTATGCACCCCGTTGAGTAGCTCGCTATTGTAATGATTACGTGAATAAATCAAAAGCGCTATGGATCCGGCGGGGCAAACCACGCGGATTTAAAGTCGAACCAGCCGAGGGTGTTCATGCGCACGCCGCGCATACTGCGTTGCCCCTGAATGCGCAGCCAGTGGTGGATGAGCGGCACAATTGCCTGTTGTTCCAGCAACTGTTTGCACCAGGTCGGGAGATCCAGTTCGCCCGCATGCCACTGTCGGATATCTGCCTGCCAGTCACGGGCGATGCAGTGCTGAAGCAGCGGCACTTCGCAAAGATGCGCGAACAGGGAGAAGTTTAACGGTAGCGTGAAGTTGGCGCTGTTGAGCCAGACATCGCTGACCACCTCGCCGCTGTGCCATTCGTCATAGTCCACTTCGTTAATCTCAAGTGTGACCTGATGCTCGGCCAGCAGTTGTGCCATGATGCGGGCAATCACTTTATGTTCGACATGATCGCGATAGAAACCAATCGTGATGCGCTCCAGCCCGGCGGGTTTTTCGTGGGTTTTGCTGTGCGCGTGGTGCCAGCGGGGCAGCAGGCCGTAGGCCGGGAACCAGTACTGTTGGTACTGTTCGCTGGCGTGATAGAGCAAATTCGCCGGGGCCAGCACGTGGCTTAACCACTGGCGTACGTGCTGATTGGCGCCGCGCGACGAGCGGGCGTCAAACAGCAGATAGTAGCATCCCTCTTCAAGCCGGCTTTCGACGGCCTGTTCGCTCTGGGTAGTGCCCTGTAACGTCAGACCACAGCTGAGATCTTCCGCCACGTCGGGTAATACCCAAACATTCACCTCATCTATTAATGCGCGAAACCCGAAATACTCTTCAAAGGCGTGAATTTTGAGCTGATTCTGGTTATTGCGCACCACCGCGTAAGGGCCGGTTCCAACCGGCTGGCGGGAGAAATGCGGCATGGATGACCACTCGTGCGGCAGGATCATTGCCGGAGTATGACCGAGCAGCCACGGTAGCCAGCGGTCCGCGTGGGAGAGATGGATATCCAGCGTCCATGCGGTTGGTGACACTATTTGAGTGATATGAGAATAGAGCGGCAGCCTGTTAATGCGTTCCAGCGAATGGATGATGTCTTCTATCTCCAGCTCGCGGCCATTATGAAAATGAATGCCTGGACGCAAATAAAAGCGCCAGTGCAGAGGGGATATCTCCTTCCAGTGGTGCGCAATATCGGCTTCCAGTTCCCCGTTTTCCTCATTTATGCGCGTCAGGGCGCTGAAAATTTGCCGCGCGATATGGGTTTCAGATCGACGTAACGCCGTGCCGGGCAACAGATTTTGCATCGGGCGGTAGTAGAGCACACGCAGAATGTGTCGCCCCTGGCGGAAGCTACGGCCCAGGTGAGAAACCAGCATCTGTCGCACCGTCGATTTGTCGCCAACCAGCTGTACCAGTTGGTCAATTCTGTCCTGCTCCAGCAGGTCTTCCGCCCGCTGCTGCTGCAATGCCAACCCGGTATAGAGGAAGGTTAATCGCGAGCGTTTACCGCGCCCGGCCTCGGCTTCCCAGGTTAGCCAGCCGCGCGCTTCCATGGTGTTTAACAGGGTTCGCATATGGCGACGCGAGCAGCTCAGCAGCTCCGCCAGTTCGTTCAGCGTCGTTTCCTGCGCTTTGCCGTCGCAGCATTGCCACAGACGGATGAATTGTTGTTGCAGTCGACCAGAAGGCATAAAAGGGGAACTCCTGATAAAAACTCAGCAATTTATTAATCCCTATATTAAGCCAATAATCAATATCGATGAAGCGGGGAGGTGAATATGAAGAGGTCAACCACAGGTCAGTTTTATCAGCACTATTTTAACGCAACACGTCATGTTTCCTGGCTGGCCCGCCAGATGGCAGGGATGCGGTTCAAAATGCTTGATGATCTGATGCAGTGGGAGGTTACGCGCTCGACCTCTGAACACTAAATCGCCAAATCATGTGTGACTGAGTATTTGCCAGCAGGTATTATCTGCTGGCTTTTTTTATTTCTCGCGCGCTAAAGGATTTCTCATGCTCTGGATTATGACGATGGGACGACGTCTCAACGGTGTCTACGCGGCCTTTATGCTGGTGGCGTTTATGATGGGCGTGGCGGGGGCGCTGCAGGCGCCGACGCTGAGCCTGTTTCTCAGCCGGGAAGTCGGCGCTCAGCCGTTTTGGGTGGGGCTGTTTTACACGGTGAACGCCATCGCCGGGATTCTGGTCAGCCTGTGGCTGGCGAAACGCTCCGACAGCCAGGGCGATCGTCGCAAGCTCATTATGTTCTGCTGCCTGATGGCGGTGGGTAACGCGTTGTTGTTTGCGTTTAATCGCCACTATTTAACGCTGATCACCTGCGGCGTTTTGCTCGCGTCGATTGCCAACGCCGCGATGCCGCAGCTGTTTGCGCTGGCCCGCGAATATGCCGACAGCTCGGCGCGGGAAGTGGTGATGTTCAGCTCGGTGATGCGTGCGCAGCTCTCGCTGGCGTGGGTCATTGGCCCGCCGCTGGCGTTTATGCTGGCGCTGAATTACGGCTTTACGATGATGTTCGCCATTGCCGCCGGGATTTTTGCCATTAGCCTGGCGATGATTGCGCTGATGCTGCCCTCGGTGGCGCGCATTGAACAGGCGGCGGACGTTGAAATCACTCAGGTCAGCGGTTGGAACGATCCTAACGTGCGGATGCTGTTCATCGCCTCGACGCTGATGTGGACCTGCAACACCATGTATATCATCGACATGCCGCTGTGGATCAGCAGCGATCTTGGCCTGCCGGATAAACTGGCCGGGATCCTGATGGGTACCGCCGCCGGGCTGGAAATTCCGGCGATGATCCTCGCGGGGTATTACGTCAAACGCTTTGGTAAGCGTCGTATGATGGTGACATCGGTGGCGTTTGGCGTGCTGTTTTACGTTGGGTTGATTCTGTTCCACAGCGAAACGGCGCTGTTGATTTTGCAACTGTTTAACGCGGTGTTTATCGGCATTGTCGCCGGGATTGGCATGCTGTGGTTCCAGGATTTAATGCCGGGCCGTGCAGGGGCGGCGACGACGTTGTTTACCAACAGTATTTCCACGGGCGTGATTCTGGCCGGGGTGATTCAGGGGGCCATTGCGCAAAGCTATGGTCACGCGATGGTGTATTGGGTGATTGCCGGGATCTCGCTGGTGACGCTGTTTATGACCAGCAGGGTGAAAGACGTTTAAGGGTGTTGCGCATCAAACCGCCGGATGGCGGCTACGCCTTATCCGGCCTACAAAGGATTCACGTCCGTAGGCCGAACAAGCGAAGCATCATCCGGCAAAGCTGCACTAGCGCATAAACGCTGGCTGCTTATTCTCATACGCCGAAATAGCGTCTTCGTGTTGAAGCGTCAGACCGATGCTGTCCAGACCGTTCAACATGCAGTGGCGGCGGAAATCATCAATCTTAAAGCTGTAAGACTTCTCGCCAGCTTTCACCACCTGCGCTTCCAGATCCACCTCAAAGCTGATGCCCGGATTCGCCTGCACCAGCGCGAACAGTTCATCAACCTGCGCATCGCTGAGCGTCACCGGCAGCAGCTGGTTGTTGAAGCTGTTGCCGTAGAAGATATCGGCGAAGCTCGGGGCAATGACCACTTTAAAACCGTAATCGGTCAGCGCCCACGGTGCGTGTTCACGCGAGGAGCCGCAGCCAAAGTTTTCCCGCGCCAGCAGAATCGACGCGCCTTTGTACACCGGGAAGTTCAGCACGAATTCCGGATTCGGCTGCTCGCCTTTATCGTCCAGGAAACGCCAGTCGTTGAACAGGTGCGCACCAAAGCCGGTGCGCGTCACTTTCTGTAAAAACTGTTTTGGAATGATGGCGTCGGTATCGACGTTCGCCGCGTCCAGCGGAACCACCAGCCCGGTATGTTGGGTAAATTTCTCTGCCATGATGGTTTCCTTATTTCAGACTGCGAATATCGGCGAAATGACCGCTAACGGCGGCGGCGGCGGCCATTGCCGGGCTGACCAGATGCGTGCGGCCACCACGGCCCTGACGGCCTTCAAAATTACGGTTGCTGGTGGATGCGCAGCGTTCGCCCGGATTCAGACGATCGTTGTTCATCGCCAGACACATGGAGCAGCCCGGTAAGCGCCATTCGAAGCCCGCTTCGATAAAGATCTTATCCAGACCTTCCGCTTCCGCCTGCGCTTTTACCGGGCCGGAGCCTGGCACAACCAGCGCTTGTACGCCCGGTGCGACTTTACGCCCTTTGGCGATTTCAGCCGCCGCGCGCAAATCTTCGATGCGCGAGTTGGTACAGGAACCAATAAACACTTTATCGATCGCCACTTCCGTCAGCGGTACGCCCGATTTCAGGCCCATATAGGCCAGCGCTTTTTCCGCTGATGCGCGTTCCACCGGATCGGTAAACGAAGCAGGATCAGGGATATTGTCATTGACGGAGATCACCTGGCCTGGGTTGGTGCCCCAGGTGACCTGCGGGGCGATCTCTTCGGCCTGTAAGGTAACGGTAGCGTCAAATTTCGCGCCTTCATCCGTATGCAGGGTTTTCCAGTACGCGACCGCATCGTCGAAATCTTTCGCTTTCGGCGCGTGCAGACGGCCTTTGACGTAGTTAAAGGTGGTGTCATCCGGGGCGACCAGGCCCGCTTTCGCGCCCATTTCAATCGCCATGTTGCACAGGGTCATGCGGCCTTCCATGCTCAGGGCACGGATAGCGTCGCCGCAGAATTCCACCACGTGTCCGGTGCCGCCTGCGCTGCCGGTTTTGCCGATAATCGCCAGCACGATGTCTTTCGCGGTGATGCCCGGTGCGGCGGTGCCTTTGACTTCAATCTTCATGGTTTTGGCGCGACCCTGTTTCAGGGTTTGCGTCGCCAGCACGTGTTCCACTTCGGAGGTGCCGATACCAAATGCCAGCGCACCGAATGCGCCGTGGGTGGCGGTGTGGGAGTCGCCGCAGACGATGGTCATGCCCGGCAGGGTAATACCCTGTTCCGGCCCCATCACGTGCACGATGCCCTGATACGGGTGGTTCAGGTCGTACAGTTCGACGCCGAACGCGTTGCAGTTTTTAATCAGTTCCTGCATCTGAATACGGGCCATCTCGCCGGACGCGTTGATATCTTTGGTTTGCGTTGAAACGTTATGGTCCATGGTGGCGAAGGTTTTACCCGGCTGACGTACCGGGCGATTGTGCGCGCGCAGGCCATCAAACGCCTGCGGAGACGTGACTTCGTGCACCAGATGACGGTCGATGTACAGCAGCGGCGTTTCGCTGGGCGCTTCATAAACCACGTGGGCATCGAACAATTTTTCATACAGCGTCTTTGCCATGATTACACCCCTTCAGCGATATAGCGGGCCACGATATCGCCCATTTCATCAGTACTCACCGCCGCGCCGCCGCGTGCTAAATCGCCGGTGCGGATACCTTCTTCCAGCGCGCGGTTGATCGCGTTTTCAATGGCATCTGCCGCGTCGTTCGCGTCCAGGCTGTAGCGCAGCAGCAGCGCCAGCGACAGGATCTGAGCGATCGGGTTGGCGATGTTTTTCCCGGCGATATCCGGCGCAGAGCCGCCCGCCGGTTCATACAGGCCGAAACCTTGCTCATTCAGGCTGGCGGAAGGCAGCATGCCCATTGAGCCGGTGATCATCGCGCATTCGTCAGAGAGAATGTCGCCGAACAGGTTGGAGCACAGCACCACGTCAAACTGCGACGGATCTTTGATCATCTGCATGGTGGCGTTGTCGATATACATATGGTTCAGTTCAACGTCCGCATATTCCCGGCCAATTTCGGTAACGATTTCACGCCACAGAATGGAGGACTGCAACACGTTGGACTTATCAATGGAGGTCACTTTGTGACGACGTTTGCGCGCTGATTCAAACGCG
Organism: Pseudocitrobacter sp. 2023LY-00077; assembly: GCF_055796175.1. Lineage (NCBI taxonomy): Bacteria > Pseudomonadati > Pseudomonadota > Gammaproteobacteria > Enterobacterales > Enterobacteriaceae > Pseudocitrobacter > Pseudocitrobacter sp. 2023LY-00077. The sequence continues at coordinate 90,715 of NZ_JBSPEI010000010.1, forward strand.
ATACGCGCAATACGCTCAATTTCGAAACGGTGATACACCTCGGTATCAAACGCTTTTTCGTACTGACCGCTGCCTTCGCGGCCTTTCGGCTGGCCGAAGTAGATACCGCCCGTCAATTCTCGCACGCACAGAATGTCGAAACCGTTGGCGGCGATATCGGCGCGCAGCGGGCAGAACTCCTCCAGCCCCTGATACAGTTTGGCCGGGCGCAGGTTGCTGAACAGTTTGAAGTGCTTACGCAGCGGCAGCAGCGCTCCGCGTTCAGGTTGATCGTTCGGCGGCAAATGTTCCCATTTCGGGCCGCCTACGGAGCCAAACAGCACGGCGTCAGCCTGCTCGCACCCTTCAACGGTGGCTTTCGGCAGCGGCGTACCGTGATTATCAATCGCGATACCGCCCACATCGTAGTGGCTGGTGGTGATACGCATATCGAAACGTTGACGAATCGCTTCCAGTACTTTCAAAGCCTGTGTCATGACTTCCGGGCCAATACCGTCACCTGGTAACACAGCAATATGGTAATTCTTCGACATTACACGGTTTCCTTTTTGTTCTCGTTATTCTGAGCTTTGCGTTGTAACTCTTTTTCCACTTCGGCGGCACGCCAGATGTTATTCAGGACGTGAACCATCGCTTTCGCTGAGGATTCAACGATGTCAGTCGCCAGGCCAACGCCGTGGAAGCGACGACCGTTATGGGTAACGACGATATCCACCTGACCCAGCGCATCTTTGCCGTGGCCTTTGGCGCTCAGGCCGTATTTCACCAGTTCGATGTCGTATTGCGTGATACGGTTAATCGCGTGGTAAATGGCATCGACCGGGCCGTTACCGTTGGCGGCTTCGGCTTTCACTTCATCGCCGCAGGCCAGCTTGACGGATGCGGTGGCGATATCGCTGGAGCCTGATTGCACGCTGAAGTAGTCCAGACGGAAATGCTCTGGCTCTTCCTGCTGTTTGTTGATGAACGCCAGCGCTTCCAGGTCGTAATCGAAGACCTGGCCTTTTTTGTCTGCCAGCTTCAGGAAGGCGTCGTACAGCTGATCCATGCTGTAATCGGACTCTTTGTAGCCCATCTCGTCCATGCGGTGTTTCACTGCCGCACGGCCAGAGCGAGAGGTCAGGTTCAGCTGTACCTGATTCAGGCCGATGGATTCCGGGGTCATGATTTCGTAGTTTTCGCGGTTTTTCAGCACGCCGTCCTGGTGAATACCGGAGGAGTGCGCGAAGGCGCCGCTGCCAATGATCGCTTTGTTGGCCGGGATCGGCATGTTGCAGATCTGGCTAACGGTCTGGCTGGTACGCCAGATTTCATTGTGGTTGATGTTGGTGTGCAGATCCATGATGTCTTTGCGCACCTTAATCGCCATGATGACTTCTTCCAGCGAGCAGTTACCGGCGCGCTCACCGATACCGTTCATCGCGCCTTCAACCTGACGCGCACCCGCATGGACTGCGGCGATAGAGTTGCCAACGGCCAGGCCTAAATCGTCATGGGTGTGAACGGAGATAATCGCTTTATCGATATTCGGCACGCGTTCATACAGACCAGTGATGATATTGCCGAATTCGAACGGCATAGTGTAACCGACGGTATCCGGGATGTTGATGGTGGTGGCGCCCGCGTTAATCGCTGCTTCAACCACGCGCGCCAACTGGTCAATCGGGGTACGGCCCGCATCTTCACAAGAGAACTCAACGTCATCGGTGTAGTTACGGGCGCGTTTCACCATATACACCGCGCGCTCAATCACTTCGTCCAGCGTGCTGCGCAGCTTGGTGGCGATGTGCATCGGTGAAGTGGCGATAAAGGTATGAATACGGAATGCTTCCGCCACTTTCAGGGACTCGGCTGCCACATCAATGTCGTGCTCGACGCAACGTGCCAGTGCGCAGACGCGGCTGTTTTTGATGTTGCGGGCAATGGTCTGTACCGATTCGAAGTCGCCCGGTGAAGAGACCGGAAAACCGACTTCCATCACATCGACGCCCATACGCTCAAGGGCGAAGGCAATCTGCAGCTTTTCTTTCACACTCAGGCTTGCCTGTAACGCCTGTTCGCCGTCACGTAAGGTGGTATCGAAGATAATGACTTGTTGGCTCATGTTTGAGGTCCTTAGTTCACTTGGGGCGCCTTGCTACGAGCGAAAAAAAACCCGCGCAACGGCGCGGGTTCTGATTCTTACTGGATGATGACTTAACGCTTAACGTCGTCCAGCAGTCTACCGCGCACAAAAGAGGCGTTTAGTAGTAGTAGACCGTTGAAACGAGTAGTGCGGATCATTGTCGTCATGCTCCAGATGAATTCGATATGCTTTTAGTGGTACTGGATATGATGATTGATGTCAACACTTGTTGGTTAAAAGCCTGTGCCAATGACCTTCCTGGATAGGGTTTAAATTAGCTAATTGTGCTGACGGATGTCACAAAATGCAGAGGATCGTTTTTTGGTCCGGCAATCATTTTTATATTTTGTCGCAAATAAAAATATTTTTTGGCAATTGCTTACGATGTTGTGGCGCCTGGGCCGCTGGCTTATCGCGCTGATTCAATGGTGTTTCTTCAACTTAAACATTTTTATTGTGAATATATCGGAAGGGGAATTGCTAAAAAAACGTTAATAAATTTCAACGGGAAATATAACAGTTTAATAAAACTTAAAGTATCGTTAATTATAAGTGCTGTTGTTTATTTACCAAATCTATGGGTACACTACATCTAATTAGTTTTCTTGATGTGAATTTCATTTATGGCCTGGATGACTCGCCGGCTTTCGCCTTTATGAATTCCTAATTTTATCAATTTCTCTTTTTTGGATCTTATATGCATGGTAAATCATATTGTCATAATATATTTCTGCGATTTTGCAAAGGGAGTTTAGCATGACAGTGGAGTCAGAAAGTGTAGTAATGAAACCGGAACAGCATAGCGGTAATCTTCATGAAAGTAGCAAACCTCAACTCAGAATGGTTGACCTCAACTTGCTGACTGTGTTTGACGCCGTGATGCAGGAACAAAACATTACTCGTGCCGCACATATGCTGGGTATGTCGCAGCCTGCGGTCAGTAACGCGGTGGCGCGTTTGAAGGTGATGTTTAATGATGAGCTATTTGTGCGCTATGGTCGTGGTATTCAACCTACCGCGCGTGCATTCCAGCTTTTCGGTTCTGTTCGCCAGGCTTTACAACTGGTGCAAAATGAACTGCCAGGGTCGGGTTTTGAACCTGTCAGCAGCGAACGCGTATTTAATCTTTGCGTATGTAGCCCACTGGATAACTATTTAACATCGATTATTTTTAACCGCGTTGCAGAAATAGCACCAAATATCCATTTAGTATTTAAGTCATCCTTAAATCAGAATACCGAACATCAGCTGCGCTACCAGGAAATTGAATTCGTTCTGGGATATGAAGAGTTCCGTCGCCCGGAATTTGCCTGCGTACCGTTATTTAATGATGAGATGGTATTGGTCGCCAGCAAAAAACATCTGCGCATCAACGGGCCGTTAACCGAATACTCAGTGTATCAGGAAGAGCATGCTGTCGTTGCGCTGGATCGCTACGCGTCATTTAGTCAGCCGTGGTATGACACGCCGGACAGACAAAGCCGCATTGCTTATCAGGGCATGGCGCTGATCAGCGTATTAAATGTGGTTTCGCAAACTAATCTTGTCGCCATTGCGCCACGCTGGCTGGCTGAAGAGTTTTCCGAGAAACTTGCGCTGCAAGTTCTGCCGCTGCCGATGAAGCTAAATAGCCGTACCTGCTATCTTTCCTGGCATGAAGCTGCCGGCAGAGACCGTGGTCATCAGTGGATGGAAGAGCTGCTGGTGAACGTTTGCCGTCATCAGTAATACAAAAGAATAGCCGGATGTGAAAGCATCCGGTTTATTTTGCACTGAAGTAAAAATAAAGAATTTTATTCTGTTGTTGCCCGTGATGATTTGTCGTCGGGTGATAAAAAATGGAGGTTTTGCTACGAAACGCGTATTCCTCCGAGTATCTGCCAAACGCTTTTCTTATCGTTGAATTATTCCACCACCTTTATTGTTGTTTGCTTTCTTTTCTTCTTTTTCCCCTTTAAGACTCCGTAGTTACGCCGATTGCCTGCCTGATGCTGAGCGGTTATGTTGTTTCATTATGGTAATTACATAAGCATGCGCGGTCAGTTGGCTGACCGTGCGGCATGATTGCGCGGAAATGAATTCTGCCATCATCAAAATATCAGCCTGGAGGCAAACCATGGAGATGTTGTCTGGCGCCGAGATGGTCGTCCGGTCGTTAATCGATCAGGGCGTGAAGCAGGTCTTTGGCTATCCCGGGGGCGCGGTCCTCGATATCTACGATGCGCTGCATACCGTTGGCGGAATCGATCATGTGCTGGTGCGCCATGAGCAGGCGGCGGTGCATATGGCGGATGGCCTTGCGCGCGCGACGGGCGAAGTCGGCGTGGTACTGGTGACATCCGGGCCGGGCGCGACCAACGCGATTACGGGGATCGCAACAGCTTATATGGACTCCATCCCGCTGGTGGTGCTTTCCGGTCAGGTGGCGACCTCGCTGATTGGCTATGACGCCTTCCAGGAGTGCGACATGGTGGGGATCTCCCGCCCGGTCGTGAAGCACAGCTTCCTGGTGAAGCAAACGGAAGATATTCCGGGTGTACTGAAAAAAGCCTTCTGGCTGGCGGCCAGCGGTCGCCCTGGTCCGGTCGTCGTGGATCTGCCGAAAGATATTCTCAACCCGGCGAATAAGCTGCCGTATCACTACCCCGATTCGGTCAGTATGCGCTCCTATAACCCGACCACCACCGGGCACAAAGGGCAAATTAAGCGCGCGCTGCAAACGCTGGTGGCAGCCAAAAAACCAGTAGTTTACGTTGGTGGCGGGGCGGTCAACGCCGAGTGCCATGAACAATTACGCACGCTGATTGAAAAACTGAATCTGCCGGTGGCGTCATCGCTGATGGGGCTCGGCGCATTCCCGGCAACGCATCAGCAGGCGCTGGGTATGCTGGGCATGCATGGCACCTATGAAGCCAACATGACGATGCACAATTCCGATGTGATCTTCGCCGTTGGTGTGCGCTTTGATGATCGCACCACCAATAATCTGGCGAAATACTGCCCGGATGCCACCGTGCTGCACATTGACATCGATCCGACGTCGATCTCGAAAACCGTTGCGGCGGATATTCCGATCGTCGGCGATGCGCGGCTGGTGCTGGAGCAGATGCTGGAACTGCTGGATCAAGAAGAGACAACGCAGCCGCTGGATGAGATCCGCGACTGGTGGCAACAAATCGAGCAGTGGCGCGCGCGTCACTGCCTGAGCTACGACAAAAACAGCGATCAAATTAAGCCACAGGCAGTCATTGAAACGATCTGGCGTTTGACGGAAGGCGAGGCTTACGTGACCTCTGACGTGGGGCAGCATCAGATGTTCGCTGCGCTCTATTATCCGTTTGCCAAACCGCGCCGTTGGATCAACTCCGGCGGTCTTGGCACGATGGGCTTTGGCCTGCCTGCTGCGCTGGGCGTGAAAATGGCGCTGCCGGACGAAACGGTCGTCTGCGTGACCGGCGATGGCAGTATCCAGATGAACATTCAGGAGCTCTCCACCGCCTTGCAGTACAACCTGCCGGTGCTGTTGCTGAACCTGAATAACGGTTATCTCGGCATGGTGAAGCAGTGGCAGGACATGATTTACTCCGGTCGCCACTCGCAATCCTATATGCAATCGTTGCCGGATTTCGTGCGCCTGGCTGAAGCCTATGGTCACGTGGGAGTACGCATCACCACACCTGACGAGCTGGAAAGCAAACTGGCGCAGGCGCTGGAGCAGGTGCGCAACAACCGCCTGGTGTTTGTCGATGTGGCGGTTGATGGCAGTGAGCATGTCTATCCGATGCATATTCGCGGTGGCGGAATGGACGAGATGTGGCTGAGTAAAACGGAGAGAACCTGATTATGCGTCGGATATTATCGGTATTACTGGAAAACGAATCGGGCGCGTTGTCACGCGTGATTGGTCTTTTCTCGCAGCGTGGCTACAACATTGAGAGCCTGACCGTTGCGCCAACCGACGACCCAACCCTCTCGCGTATGACCATTCAAACGGTCGGCGATGATAAAGCCATTGAGCAGATTGAAAAGCAGCTGCACAAGCTGGTGGATGTGCTGCGGGTGAATGAAATCGGCCAGGGCGCGTACGTTGAGCGTGAAATCATGCTGGTTAAAGTGCAGGCCAGCGGGTACGGGCGCGACGAAGTGAAACGCAACACGGAAATCTTCCGTGGGCAAATTATCGACGTCACACCCTCTATTTATACCGTTCAACTGGCAGGCACCAGCGACAAGCTGGATGCGTTCCTCGCGTCGCTGCGTGATGTTGCCCGAATCGTTGAAGTGGCGCGCTCGGGCGTAGTGGGGTTATCGCGCGGCGATAAGATCATGCGTTAGTGCAGAACTCATCCGTTTTACGTAGCCCAGCGTCGTGTTGGGCTTTTTTTTGCGAAACGGGCAATAACTGCGAACAAAAGCTATTGCCGCTGCCAGGAATCTGCGGTTAGATGTTATAAATTTTATTCCATAATTTAACAATGGTTATGGATTGTACTTTTTGAAGCAAGGGGCAATTGTGAAACTGGATGAAATCGCCCGGCTTGCCGGTGTGTCGCGAACCACCGCCAGCTATGTGATTAACGGTAAGGCCAAGCAGTATCGCGTCAGCGATAAAACAGTCGAAAAAGTGATGGCCGTGGTGCGCGAGCACAACTACCATCCTAACGCCGTCGCTGCCGGCTTACGTGCGGGACGCACGCGTTCTATCGGGTTGGTGATCCCTGACCTGGAAAACACCAGCTATACCCGGATTGCGAACTATCTTGAACGCCAGGCGCGTCAGCGTGGGTATCAGCTGTTGATCGCCTGTTCGGAAGATCAGCCCGACAACGAGATGCGCTGTATTGAGCATCTGCTGCAACGCCAGGTCGATGCCATCATCGTTTCCACTTCTCTGCCGCCGGAACATCCTTTCTATCAGCGTTGGGCGAATGATTCATTCCCCATCGTCGCACTGGACCGCGCGCTGGATCGCGAACATTTCACCAGCGTCGTCGGAGCCGATCAGGACGATGCCGAAATGCTGGCGGAAGAGCTGCGTAAGTTCCCGGCTGAAACGGTCCTCTATTTAGGTGCGTTACCGGAACTCTCCGTGAGCTTCCTGCGTGAGCAGGGCTTCCGTACTGCGTGGAAAGATGACCCTCGCGAAGTTCACTATCTCTACGCCAACAGCTATGAACGCGAAGCCGCGGCGGTGCTGTTTGAGAAATGGCTGGAAACCCATCCTATGCCGGATGCGCTGTTCACGACGTCATTTGCCCTGTTGCAGGGCGTGATGGACGTGACGCTGCGCCGCGAAGGGAAGCTGCCTTCTGAACTGGCGATTGCCACCTTCGGCGATAATGAACTGCTCGATTTCCTGCAGTGCCCGGTGCTTGCAGTGGCGCAGCGTCACCGCGATGTCGCTGAACGCGTGCTGGAAATTGTGCTGGCGAGTCTCGATGAACCGCGCAAACCGAAGCCAGGCCTGAGCCGCATTCGTCGTAATCTTTACCGTCGGGGCAGTCTGAGCCGTCGTTAAGCCTGCTGGCGATAGAGCATCTATATTGTCTTTATCGCCAGATCATTAGCTGCCTTATATTATTCAGAATAATCCTCATTTTTTTAAGGTTCTTATTTCATTTACCGCATTATCCGTTTGATACGTCGTCAATTAAGTAAATGGAAAGTAAAATTAACTCGATTATGAATTATTTTGTTACATTCATATCTGCGAATGCTGAAATAACAGCCACTTCTCCAGACCGGCCTCCGCGCCGCGCCAGACAAGCCTTTTAAATACCGATAACGGACATAACAAGGGCTGTTAACGGACATCAGAATGTCCTAAAATGCCGCTCGCGTCGCAAACTGACACTTTATATATTCTATCGATGATATTTAGTGACCTTAAAATGTTACGAATCTGTTGAGTTTTTTTCTTACACATATTCATGACGTTAATTTGCCTCGACAGTAGTACGGAATTTAATCGGGGCTATTAATGGCCGCAAAGAGTGGGTTTTTAAGCTCCGTTGGCAATGATGCTGGCTTGACAAGCTTTTCCTCTGCTCCGTAAACTCCTTTAGGTGGGAATTTGTGGGTTAAAGTGGCGAGAAGGGGTGAAGCTGGCATGTTCCGCGGGGCAACGTTAGTCAATCTCGACAGCAAGGGGCGTTTAGCCGTCCCTACCCGGTATCGGGATACGCTGATTGAGAACGCTACCGGTCAAATGGTGTGCACCATTGACATCCATCACCCATGCCTGCTGCTTTACCCCCTGCCCGAATGGGAAATCATCGAGCAAAAACTCTCGCGTTTGTCGAGCATGAATCCCGCAGAGCGCCGCGTACAGCGCTTGTTGTTAGGGCATGCCAGCGAATGCCAAATGGATAACGCGGGGCGACTCTTGATCGCACCGGTTTTACGGCAACATGCCGGATTGACAAAAGAAGTGATGCTGGTTGGGCAGTTCAACAAGTTTGAACTGTGGGATGAAACGACCTGGTATCAACGGGTCAGGGAAGATATCGACGCTGAGCAAACCGCTTCAGACGCGCTTTCGGAACGGTTGCAGGATTTGTCCTTATAAAATGATGGAAACTTTTAAACATAAAACGGTACTGCTGGACGACGCCGTCAACGGCCTGAATATTCGCCCGGATGGTAACTACATCGATGGTACTTTTGGTCGCGGTGGCCACTCGCGTCTTATCCTCTCGCAGCTTGGCGAGCAGGGGCGACTGCTGGCTATCGATCGCGACCCGCAGGCTATTGCCGTAGCAAACACCATTGATGATCCTCGCTTCTCCATCATTCATGGTCCTTTCTCCGCGTTGGCTGACTATGTTAGTGAGCGCGAACTTACAGGCAAGATCGACGGCATTCTGCTCGATCTTGGCGTCTCTTCACCGCAGCTTGACGATGCTGAACGCGGCTTCTCCTTTATGCGCGACGGGCCGCTGGATATGCGTATGGACCCGACGCGCGGCCAGTCTGCCGCCGAATGGCTGCAAACGGCGGACGAAGCGGATATCGCCTGGGTGATTAAAACCTATGGCGAAGAACGCTTCGGCAAACGTATTGCTCGCGCCATCGTTGAGCGTAATCGCATTGAGCCCATGACCCGCACCAAAGAACTGGCGGAAGTGGTGGCGGCGGCGATGCCGGTGAAAGACAAATTCAAACATCCCGCGACCCGTACCTTCCAGGCGGTGCGCATCTGGGTAAACAGTGAACTGGAGGAGATAGAGCAGGCGCTAAAAGGCTCGATCGACGTGCTGGCCCCGGGTGGGCGGCTGTCAGTTATCAGTTTCCACTCGCTGGAAGACCGTATTGTAAAACGCTTTATGCGTGAGCAAAGCCGCGGTCCGCAGGTTCCGGCAGGGTTACCGATGACTGAAGAGCAACTCAGGAAGCTGGGTGGCCGTCATTTACGAGCGCTAGGCAAGTTGATGCCGGGCGAAGAAGAAGTGGCTGAAAATCCACGTGCCCGTAGTTCAGTGCTGCGTATCGCAGAGAGGACGAACGCATGATCAGCAGAGTGACAGAAGCCCTAAGCAAAGTTAAGGGATCGATTGGAAGTAACGAGCGCCATGCCTTGCCTGGCGTTATCGGAGACGATCTTTTGCGGTTTGGGAAGCTGCCACTCTGCCTGTTCATTTGCATCATTGTTACGGCTGTTACCGTGGTGACGACGGCGCACCATACCCGTCTGTTAACCGCCCAACGCGAGCAGCTGGTGCTGGAACGTGATGCGCTGGATATCGAATGGCGCAACCTGATTTTAGAAGAGAACGCCCTCGGCGATCATAGCCGGGTTGAGCGTATCGCCACGGAAAAGTTGCAAATGCAACATGTTGATCCGTCAAAAGAAAACATAGTTGTACAGAAATAAGGATTATCGCAACGCATGAAAGCAGCGGGAAAGACGCTTAAACCAAAACGTCAGGAAGAACAGGCCAACTTTATCAGTTGGCGTTTTGCGTTGCTGTGCGGCTGTATTCTGGTGGCTCTCGGCTTCCTGCTGGGCCGCGTTGCCTGGTTGCAGATAATCAACCCGGATATGCTGGTGCGTCAGGGCGACATGCGTTCCCTGCGCGTCCAGGAGGTGTCAACTTCTCGCGGGATGATCACCGACCGCTCTGGTCGCCCATTAGCGGTGAGCGTACCGGTGAAAGCCATCTGGGCCGACCCGAAAGAAGTGCATGATGCGGGCGGTGTGAGCGTTGGCGATCGCTGGAACGCGCTCTCCACCGCGCTGAATCTGCCGCTGGATCAGCTGGCAAACCGTATCAATGCTAACCCGAAAGGGCGCTTTATCTACCTTGCTCGCCAGGTTAACCCTGACATGGCGGACTACATCAAAAAACTCAAACTGCCGGGTATTCATCTGCGTGAAGAGTCGCGCCGTTACTATCCGTCAGGCGAAGTCACTTCTCACCTTATTGGCTTCACTAACGTCGATAGCCAGGGGATCGAGGGCGTCGAGAAGAGCTTTGATAAGTGGCTGACCGGGCAACCGGGCGAACGTATCGTGCGTAAAGACCGCTACGGGCGCGTTATCGAGGATATCTCCTCAACGGACAGCCAGGCGGCGCACAACCTTGCGCTGAGTATCGATGAGCGTTTACAAGCGCTGGTGTACCGCGAACTGAACAACGCCGTGGCGTTTAACAAAGCGGAATCGGGCAGCGCAGTGCTGGTCGATGTGAACACGGGTGAAGTGCTGGCGATGGCCAACAGCCCCTCCTATAACCCGAACAACTTCTCCGGCACGGCCAAAGACACCATGCGTAACCGCGCCATCACCGACGTGTTTGAACCGGGTTCAACGGTTAAACCGATGGTGGTAATGACCGCGTTGCAGCGCGGCGTGGTGCGTGAAAATACCGTGCTGAATACCATTCCTTACCGTATTAACGGCCACGAAATTAAAGACGTGGCGCGCTACAGCGAATTGACCCTGACCGGGGTACTACAGAAGTCGAGTAACGTCGGTGTTTCCAAGCTGGCGTTAGCGATGCCGTCCTCAGCGTTAGTAGAGACTTACTCACGTTTTGGATTGGGAAAAGCGACCAATTTGGGGTTGGTCGGAGAACGCAGTGGCTTATATCCTCAAAAACAACGGTGGTCTGACATAGAGAGGGCCACCTTCTCTTTCGGCTACGGGCTAATGGTAACGCCGTTACAGTTAGCGCGAGTCTACGCAACGATAGGCAGCTACGGGGTTTACCGTCCGCTGTCGATAACCAAAGTTGACCCTCCGGTTCCTGGCGAACGTATCTTCCCGGAATCCATCGTACGTACCGTGGTTCACATGATGGAAAGCGTGGCGCTGCCTGGCGGCGGCGGCGTGAAAGCGGCGATCAAAGGCTATCGCATCGCCATCAAAACCGGTACGGCGAAAAAAGTGGGGCCAGACGGGCGTTACATCAATAAATATATTGCTTACACCGCGGGCGTTGCGCCAGCCAGCCAGCCACGTTTTGCGCTGGTGGTGGTCATCAACGACCCGCAGGCAGGTAAATACTACGGCGGCGCCGTTTCCGCGCCGGTCTTCGGTGCCATCATGGGCGGCGTTCTGCGTACCATGAACATCGAACCGGATGCGCTGGCAACGGGCGAAAAAAGTGAATTTGTGATTAATCAAGGCGAGGGAACAGGTGGCAGATCGTAATTTGCGCGACCTTCTCGCTCCGTGGGTGCCAAATGCGCCGGAGCGAGCACTGCGAGAGATGACACTCGACAGCCGTGTGGCTGCATCGGGCGATCTCTTCGTAGCGGTGGTTGGTCATCAGGCGGACGGGCGTCGTTATATCCCGCAGGCAATTGCGCAAGGTGTAGCTGCCATTATAGCCGAGGCAAAAGATGAAGCGACCGATGGCGAAATCCGTGAAATGCACGGTGTCCCGGTTATTTACCTCAGCCAGTTGACGGAGCGCTTATCGGCACTGGCCGGGCGCTTCTACCATGAACCGTCTGACCGTTTGCGCCTCGTGGGCGTGACCGGCACCAACGGTAAAACCACCACCACCCAACTGCTCGCACAGTGGGGGCAACTGCTGGGCGAAACCAGCGCGGTGATGGGCACGGTCGGTAACGGCCTGCTGGGTAAAGTGATCCCAACAGAAAATACCACCGGTTCAGCGGTTGATGTTCAGCACGTGCTGTCCGGCCTGGCAGACCAGGGCGCGACGCTGGCGGCAATGGAAGTCTCTTCCCACGGGCTGGTACAGCACCGCGTGGCGGCACTGAAATTTGTGGCTTCTGTGTTTACTAACCTGAGCCGCGATCACCTTGATTATCATGGTGATATGGAACATTACGAAGCAGCGAAATGGCTGCTGTACTCCACGCACCACTGCGGCCAGGCGATTGTTAACGCCGACGATGAAGTGGGCCGCCGCTGGCTGGCAAGATTGCCGGACGCGGTTGCAGTGTCGATGGAAGATCACATCAATCCGAACTGCCACGGGCGCTGGTTAAAAGCGACCGAGGTGAACTATCACGACAGCGGCGCAACCATCCGTTTCAGCTCCACCTGGGGCGACGGCGAAATCGAAAGCCGCCTGATGGGCGCATTCAACGTCAGCAACCTGTTACTGGCGCTGGCCACGCTGCTGGCGCTCGGTTATCCGCTGGCGGATCTGCTGAAAACCGCTTCCCGCCTGCAACCGGTTTGTGGCCGTATGGAAGTGTTTAGCGCACCGGGTAAACCGACGGTGGTTGTCGATTACGCTCACACGCCGGATGCGCTGGAAAAAGCGCTCGAAGCGGCGCGTCTGCACTGCGCAGGCAAACTGTGGTGCGTCTTTGGCTGCGGCGGTGACCGTGATAAAGGTAAACGCCCGCTGATGGGCGCGATTGCTGAGCAGTTTGCCGATATCGCGGTCGTTACGGATGACAACCCGCGTACCGAAGAGCCGCGCGCTATCATCAACGACATTCTGGCGGGCATGCTTGACGCCGGTCACGCGAAAGTGATGGAAGGGCGTGCGCAAGCGGTCACTAACGCCATCATGCAGGCGAAGCCTGATGACCTGGTGCTGCTGGCCGGTAAAGGTCATGAAGATTATCAAATTGTCGGCACTCAACGTCTCGACTATTCCGACCGTGTAACCGCAGCGCGTCTGCTGGGAGTGATCGCATGATTAGCGTAACGCTTAGCGAACTGGCTGGCATTCTGCACGGTGAACTGAATGGTGCTGACCTGCGTATCGAAGATGTCACCACCGATACGCGCAAATTAACGCCGGGCTGCCTGTTTGTGGCCCTGAAAGGCGAACGTTTTGACGCCCACGATTTCGTTGAAAAAGCGAAAGAGGGTGGGGCGGGTGCGCTGTTAGTCAGCCGCAAACTGGATATCGAACTGCCGCAACTGGTGGTGAAGGATACCCGTCTGGCGTTCGGTGAACTGGCGGCATGGGTTCGCCAGCAAGTGCCAACGCGCGTCGTCGCGCTGACGGGCTCTTCCGGTAAAACCTCGGTGAAAGAGATGACCGCCGCCATTCTGGGTCAGTGCGGCAACACGCTTTATACCGCAGGCAATCTCAATAATGACATCGGTGTGCCGATGACATTACTGCGCCTGACGAAAGAACACGAATTCGCGGTGATTGAACTGGGTGCCAACCATCAGGGCGAAATCGCCTGGACGGTAAGCCTGACTCGCCCGGAAGCTGCGCTGGTGAACAATCTCGCGGCGGCGCATCTGGAAGGGTTCGGATCGCTGGCGGGCGTGGCAAAAGCCAAAGGTGAGATTTTCACCGGCCTGCCGGTTAACGGTATCGCTATCCTGAATGCCGACAACAACGACTGGCTGAACTGGCAAGCGATTATTGGCTCGCGCAAAGTGTGGCGCTTCTCGCCGAATGCGGCGAACAGCGATTTCACCGCGACCAATATTCACGTTACCAGCCATGGCACCGAATTTACGCTGCAAACGCCAACCGGCGACGTAGACGTACTGCTGCCGCTGCCGGGTCGCCACAACATTGCTAACGCGCTGGCCGCGACGGCACTGGCGATGGCGGTGGGTGCGGACTTAAACGCGGTGAAAGCCGGGTTGGCGAAGCTGACTTCCGTTCCGGGGCGTTTGTTCCCGATTCACCTGAGCGACACCCAACTACTGCTCGACGACTCCTATAACGCCAACGTCGGTTCGATGACCGCTGCGGTGCAGGTGCTCGAAGAGATGCCGGGTTATCGCGTGCTGGTGGTAGGCGATATGGCCGAACTGGGTGCGGAAAGTGAAGCCTGCCACATTCAGGTTGGCGACGCTGCGAAAACGGCGGGCATCGATAAAGTCTTAAGCGTTGGTAAATTAAGTCAGGCAATCAGTTCTGCCAGCGGCGTCGGCGAGCATTTCACCGACAAAGCAGCAGCCATTGCGCGTCTTAAAACGCTCATTAATGAACAGCAAACCCTCACCATTCTGGTGAAAGGATCACGTAGTGCCGCCATGGAAGAGGTAGTACGCGCATTACAGGAGAACGGGACATGTTAGTTTGGCTGGCCGAACATTTGGTCAAATATTATTCCGGCTTTAACGTCTTTTCCTATCTGACGTTTCGCGCCATCGTCAGCCTGCTGACCGCGCTGTTCATCTCATTGTGGATGGGCCCGCGCATGATCGCCCATTTACAGAAACTCTCCTTCGGACAGGTTGTGCGTAACGACGGTCCGGAATCGCACTTCAGCAAACGCGGTACGCCGACAATGGGCGGGATCATGATCCTCACCGCGATTGTGGTTTCCGTGTTGCTGTGGGCTTATCCGTCCAACCCGTACGTCTGGTGCGTGCTGGTGGTGCTGGTCGGCTACGGCATTATTGGTTTTGTCGATGACTATCGCAAAGTTGTCCGTAAGGACACCAAGGGCCTGATCGCGCGCTGGAAATATTTCTGGATGTCGGTGATTGCGCTGGGCGTGGCGTTCGCGCTGTATCTGGCGGGTAAAGATACGCCAGCCACGCAGCTAGTGGTGCCGTTCTTTAAAGACGTGATGCCGCAGCTGGGGCTGTTCTACATTCTGCTGGCCTATTTCGTGGTAGTGGGCACCGGTAACGCGGTGAACCTGACCGATGGTCTGGACGGCCTGGCTATCATGCCAACCGTCTTCGTTGCCGGTGGTTTTGCTCTGGTAGCGTGGGCGACCGGTAACATGAACTTCGCTAACTATCTGCATATTCCGTATCTGCGGCATGCGGGGGAGCTGGTTATCGTCTGCACCGCGATTGTCGGGGCAGGGCTGGGCTTCCTGTGGTTTAACACCTATCCGGCACAAGTCTTTATGGGCGATGTCGGTTCGCTGGCGCTGGGCGGCGCATTGGGCATTATCGCCGTGCTGCTGCGTCAGGAGTTCCTGTTGGTGATTATGGGCGGCGTGTTTGTGGTTGAAACGCTGTCGGTGATTTTGCAGGTCGGTTCCTTCAAGCTGCGCGGTCAGCGCATCTTCCGTATGGCACCGATTCACCACCACTATGAACTGAAAGGCTGGCCGGAACCGCGCGTCATTGTGCGCTTCTGGATTATTTCGCTGATGCTGGTGCTGATTGGCCTGGCTACGCTGAAGGTACGTTAATCATGGCAGATTACCAGGGTAAAAATGTTGTCATTATCGGTCTTGGTTTGACCGGGCTCTCCTGCGTCGATTTCTTCATGGCGCGTGGCGTAACGCCGCGCGTGATGGATACGCGAGCCACTCCCCCTGGGCTGGATAAACTGCCGGAAGAGGTTGAGCGTTACGTTGGTAGTCTGAATGATGACTGGTTGCTGGCTGCGGATTTGATTGTCGCCAGCCCCGGCATCGCGCTGGCGCACCCGTCTCTGAGCGCGGCGGCTGATGCAGGTATCGAAATCGTCGGTGATATCGAACTCTTCTGCCGTGAAGCGCAAGCGCCGATCGTGGCCATCACCGGTTCCAACGGCAAAAGTACCGTTACCACGCTGGTCGGTGAAATGGCCAAAGCGGCGGGCGTGAATGTTGGCGTTGGCGGCAATATTGGCCTGCCCGCGCTGATGCTGCTCGACCCGACGCGCGAACTCTATGTTC
This sequence comes from Pseudocitrobacter sp. 2023LY-00077, assembly GCF_055796175.1. Classification (NCBI taxonomy): domain Bacteria; kingdom Pseudomonadati; phylum Pseudomonadota; class Gammaproteobacteria; order Enterobacterales; family Enterobacteriaceae; genus Pseudocitrobacter; species Pseudocitrobacter sp. 2023LY-00077. The sequence goes on from NZ_JBSPEI010000010.1 coordinate 106,871, forward strand.
TGGAACTCTCCAGCTTCCAGCTGGAAACCACGTCCAGCTTGCAGGCTGCGGCGGCAACCATTCTGAACGTCACCGAAGATCATATGGACCGCTACCCGTTTGGCCTGCAGCAGTATCGTGCCGCCAAACTGCGCGTCTATGAAAATGCCAAAACCTGTGTGGTGAACGCTGATGATGCGTTGACCATGCCGATTCGCGGCGCCGATGAGCGCTGCGTCAGCTTTGGCGTCGATGTCGGTGATTACCACCTTAATCGCCAGCAGGGGGAAACCTGGCTGCGCGTGAAAGGTGAAAAGGTCCTCAACGTTAAAGAGATGACCCTTACCGGACAGCACAACTACAGTAATGCGCTGGCGGCGCTGGCGCTGGCGGATGCCGTCGGCCTGCCGCGAGCCAGCAGCCTGAAGGCGCTGACCACCTTCGCCGGGCTGGCGCATCGCTTCCAGGTGGTGCTGAATCACAATGGCGTTCGCTGGATCAACGACTCAAAAGCGACCAACGTCGGCAGTACGGAAGCGGCGCTCAACGGCTTACACGTTGATGGCACGCTCTGGCTGCTGCTGGGCGGCGACGGGAAATCCGCCGATTTCAGCCCGCTGGCGCGCTATCTGACCGGCGATAATATTCGTCTTTACTGCTTTGGCCGCGACGGCAGCGAGCTTGCCGCTATACGTCCGGAAATCGCCACCGAAACGGAGACGATGGAACAGGCTATGCGCGCCATTGCGCCGCAGCTGAAAGCCGGAGACATGGTGCTGCTGTCACCGGCCTGCGCCAGTCTCGATCAGTTTAAAAGCTTTGAGCAACGCGGCGACGTGTTTGCACGACTGGCGAAGGAGTTAGGTTGATGCGTTTATCCCTCCCGCGCCTGAAAATGCCTCGCCTGCCAGGGTTTGCCATCCTGGCGTGGGTATTTGCCGCGCTGAAAGGCTGGGTGATGGGCTCCCGGGCACAGGATAACGACAGCCTGGTGATGTACGATCGCACCCTGCTGTGGCTGACCTTCGGCCTGGCGGCGATCGGTTTCGTGATGGTGACCTCGGCATCCATGCCGGTTGGTCAGCGTCTGGCGAACGATCCTTTCCTGTTAGCCAAACGTGATGGTCTCTATATCGTGCTGGCGTTTGCGCTGGCGATGATCACGCTGCGTCTGCCGATGGAGTTCTGGCAGCGCTACAGCACCTCGATGCTGATTGCGTCTATCGCCATGCTGTTGATTGTACTGGTCGTCGGGAGCTCGGTTAACGGGGCATCACGCTGGATTGCCTTCGGCCCGCTGCGTATTCAGCCAGCGGAGTTCACCAAGCTGTCGCTGTTCTGCTATATCGCCAACTATCTGGTGCGTAAAGCCGACGAAGTGCGTAACAACCTGCGCGGCTTCTTAAAGCCGATGGGCGTCATTTTCGTGCTGGCGATTTTACTGCTGGCACAGCCGGACCTCGGTACGGTCGTCGTGCTGTTCGTCACTACGCTGGCGATGCTGTTCCTGGCTGGTGCGAAGCTGTGGCAGTTCATCGCCATCATCGGTATGGGGATTTCAGCAGTGGTGCTGTTGATCCTCGCCGAGCCGTATCGTATTCGTCGTGTGACCTCGTTCTGGAACCCGTGGGAAGATCCGTTTGGTAGCGGTTACCAGCTTACCCAATCACTGATGGCTTTTGGTCGCGGTGAAATGTGGGGGCAAGGGCTGGGTAATTCGGTGCAAAAACTGGAGTATCTGCCGGAAGCGCATACCGACTTCATCTTCGCCATTATCGGCGAGGAACTCGGTTATATCGGTGTGGTACTGGCGCTTTTAATGGTATTCTTCGTCGCTTTCCGCGCGATGTCCATTGGGCGTAAAGCGCTGGAACTCAACCAGCGATTCGCCGGTTTTCTGGCCTGCGCGATTGGCGTGTGGTTCAGTTTCCAGGCGCTGGTTAACGTCGGCGCGGCAGCCGGTATGCTGCCGACCAAAGGTCTGACCCTGCCGCTTATCAGTTACGGTGGTTCCAGTCTGCTGATTATGTCGACAGCGATTATGTTCCTGTTACGTATAGATTATGAAACACGTCTGGAAAAAGCCCAGGCGTTTACCCGAGGTTCCAGATGAGCGGTGAAACGAAGCGGTTAATGGTGATGGCAGGCGGTACCGGCGGGCATGTGTTCCCCGGGCTGGCGGTTGCGCACCATTTAATGGACCAGGGCTGGCAAGTACGCTGGCTGGGTACCGCTGATCGTATGGAAGCGGATCTCGTGCCGAAACACGGTATCGAAATCGACTTTATTCGTATTTCTGGCTTGCGTGGCAAAGGTGTAAAAGCATTACTGCTTGCGCCGCTGCGCATCTTTAATGCCTGGCGTCAGGCGCGCGCGATCATGAAACGCTTTAAGCCAGACGTGGTGCTGGGCATGGGCGGCTATGTCTCTGGCCCTGGCGGCCTGGCGGCGTGGTCGCTGGGAATTCCTGTCGTGCTGCACGAACAGAATGGCATTGCTGGCCTGACCAACAAATGGCTGGCGAAGATTGCGAAAACCGTGATGCAGGCGTTTCCCGGCGCATTTCCTGATGCGGAAGTGGTGGGTAACCCGGTTCGCGTCGATGTACTGGCGCTGCCGCTGCCGGAACAGCGTCTGGCGGGGCGTGAAGGCCCGGTACGCGTGTTGGTCGTGGGCGGTTCGCAGGGTGCGCGCATCCTGAACCAGACCATGCCGCAGGTGGCGTCGAAGCTGGGCGAAACCATTACCATCTGGCATCAGAGCGGTAAAGGCGCGCAGCAAACCGTCGAGCAGGCGTATGAAGACGCGGGCGAGCCGCAGCATAAAGTCACCGAGTTTATCGATGATATGGCTGCCGCGTATGCCTGGGCTGATGTGGTGGTGTGCCGTTCCGGCGCGCTGACCGTCAGCGAAATCGCTGCGGCCGGTCTGCCGGCTATCTTTGTGCCGTTCCAGCATAAAGACAGACAGCAGTACTGGAATGCGCTGCCGCTGGAACAAGCCGGCGCGGCGAAAATTTATGAGCAACCGCAGTTTACCGCTGAAGCGGTTGCCACGACGCTGGAGCTCTGGGATCGCAAAACCCTGCTGGAAATGGCAGATCGCGCACGCGCGACGGCAATCCCGGATGCAACAGAGCGAGTAGCAAAAGCAGTAAGCCTGGCAGCTCAGGCTTAACCCTCGCGGCGCGCGTTGCGCTGCACGAATTTTAGAAGTCGATGGCGTTGAGAGAATGAATACACAACAACTGGCGAAACTGCGTTCCATTGTGCCCGAGATGCGTCGCGTCCGGCACATTCACTTTGTGGGTATCGGCGGTGCCGGTATGGGCGGTATCGCCGAAGTTCTGGCCAACGAAGGTTATCAGATCAGCGGTTCCGATTTGGCACCGAACCCGGTTACGCAGCAGCTGTCGCAGTTGGGCGCCACGATCTATTTCAACCATCGCCCGGAAAACGTCCGCGATGCGAGCGTGGTCGTGGTATCGACGGCGATTGCCGCCGATAACCCGGAAATTGTTGCTGCGCACGAAGCGCGTATCCCGGTGATCCGCCGCGCCGAAATGCTGGCTGAGCTGATGCGTTTTCGTCACGGCATCGCCATCGCCGGGACACACGGTAAAACGACCACCACCGCGATGGTCTCCAGTATTTACGCGGAAGCCGGGCTGGACCCGACTTTCGTCAACGGCGGTCTGGTAAAAGCCGCGGGCGTGCATGCGCGTCTGGGCCACAGCCGTTACCTGATTGCGGAAGCGGATGAGAGCGATGCGTCGTTCCTGCATCTGCAACCGATGGTGGCTATTGTCACCAACATCGAAGCCGACCACATGGATACTTACCAGGGCGACTTCGAGAATTTGAAGCAGACGTTTATCAACTTCCTGCACAACCTGCCGTTTTACGGTCGTGCAGTGATGTGTGTGGATGATCCGGTGATCCGCGAGCTGCTGCCGCGCGTAGGCCGTCAAACCACCACTTACGGTTTTAGCGATGACGCGGATGTGCGTGTCGAAGACTATCAGCAGGTGGGTCCGCAGGGGCACTTCACGCTGGTGCGTCAGGATAAAGAAAACCTGCACGTCACCCTGAATGCACCGGGGCGTCACAATGCGCTGAACGCTGCCGCCGCCGTCGCGGTCGCCACGGAAGAGGGCATTGAAGACGATGCGATTCTGCGCGCGCTGGAAAGCTTCCAGGGTACAGGCCGCCGCTTCGATTTTCTTGGCGAATATCCGCTGGACGAGGTGAATGGCAAAGCGGGTACTGCGATGCTGGTTGATGACTATGGCCATCACCCAACGGAAGTGGACGCCACCATTAAAGCCGCACGCGCGGGCTGGCCGAATAAAAATCTGGTGATGGTGTTCCAGCCGCACCGTTATACCCGTACGCGCGACCTGTACGATGATTTTGCCAACGTGCTGACGCAGGTTGACGCGTTGCTGATGCTGGATGTGTATCCGGCTGGCGAAGCACCGATTCCGGGCGCAGATAGCCGCTCGCTGTGCCGTACGATCCGCGGTCGCGGTAAAGTTGACCCGATTCTGGTCTCCGACCCGGCTCAGGTTGCTGAAATGCTGGCGCCGGTACTGACGGGTAACGACTTAGTGCTGATTCAGGGTGCTGGAAATATCGGCAAAATCGCGCGTAACTTAGCTGAAATCAAACTGAAGCCGCAAACTCAGGAGGAAGAGCGTCATGGCTGATAAAATCGCTGTCCTTCTGGGAGGCACCTCCGCAGAGCGTGAGGTTTCGCTGAACTCCGGGGCCGCCGTGCTGGCTGGCCTGCGTGAGGCGGGTGTCGATGCGCATCCGGTCGATCCGAAAGAGGTCGATGTTACCCAGCTGAAAAATATGGGTTTTCAGAAAGCGTTTATTGCACTTCACGGTCGAGGCGGGGAAGATGGCACGTTACAGGGATTACTGGAACTGCTAAAACTGCCTTACACCGGTAGCGGCGTGATGGCATCGGCCATTTCGATGGACAAACTGCGCAGCAAATTGCTGTGGCAGGGCGCGGGTTTACCGGTCGCACCCTGGGTGGCGATCACGCGTAAAGAGTTTGAATTAGGGCTGAATGACGAAGTAAAACAGCAGCTTACCGAACTTGGTTTGCCGCTCATCGTCAAGCCGAGCCGTGAAGGCTCAAGCGTTGGGATGTCAAAAGTTAACGAGAGTGGTGAATTGGCCCAGGCGTTAACGCTGGCGTTTCAACATGATGAAGAAGTTCTGGTGGAGAAATGGCTCAGTGGCCCCGAATTCACCGTTGCGGTGCTTGGCGAAGAAATTTTACCGTCAATTCGCATCCAACCTGCCGGAACCTTCTATGATTATGATGCGAAGTATCTCTCTGATGAGACGAAGTATTTCTGTCCTGGTTGCGAAGATAACGCCCAGGAAGCAGCAATGCAGTCTCTGGTGTTAAAAGCATGGACTGTTCTTGGCTGTCGTGGCTGGGGTCGAATTGACGTGATGCAAGACCGTGATGGTCAGCTTTATCTGCTGGAGGCGAATACCTCTCCGGGGATGACCAGCCACAGTCTGGTGCCGATGGCGGCGCGTCAGGCGGGAATGAGCTTCTCGCAACTGGTAGTACGAATTCTGGACCTGGCGGGGTGATATGTCGCAGGCTGCGCTGAATACGCGGAACCGTGAAGAAGAAGAGTACAATTCTTCGCGGCGCAATAATGGAACGCGTCTTGCAGGAATTGTCTTCCTGCTGGCGGTGTTGTTGACCGTGTTGATTAGCGGCTGGGTCGTGCTGGGCTGGATGGAAGATGCGCAGCGTTTGCCTATCTCGAAACTGGTGGTCACCGGCGAGCGGCACTACACGCGCAACGACGACATCCGCCAGTCTATTCTGGCGCTGGGATCGCCAGGAACCTTTATGACTCAGGACGTGAATATCGTTCAGGGGCAAATTGAACGCCTGCCGTGGATTAAACAGGCGAGCGTAAGAAAGCAGTGGCCAGACGAATTGAAGATTCATCTGGTTGAATATGTGCCGATTGCACGTTGGAATGATCAGCATATGGTGGATGCCGAAGGCAACTCCTTCAGCGTACCCGCCGATCGCGCCAACAAGCAGAGTTTGCCCATGTTGTATGGCCCTGAAGGCAGCGAAAGCGAAGTCTTGCAGGGATACCGCGACATGGGGGCCGTGCTGGCGAAAGGGAAGTTCACATTAAAAGTGGCGGCAATGACGGCACGCCGTTCCTGGCAGTTGACGTTGGGCGATGGTATCAAGCTCAACCTGGGACGGGGTGACACCATGAAGCGGCTTGAGCGCTTTTTAGAACTGTATCCGGTTCTTCAGCAGCAGGCGCAAACAGAAGGTAATCGGATTAGCTACGTTGATTTGCGCTATGACTCAGGGGCGTCAGTAGGTTGGGAGCCTGCCCCTGTCGAAGAAACCAGTCAACAACAGAATCAGGCACAGGCAGAACAACAATGATCAAGGCGACGGACAGAAAACTGGTAGTTGGACTGGAGATTGGCACCGCGAAGGTCGCCGCTTTAGTAGGGGAAGTTCTGCCCGACGGCATGGTCAATATCATCGGCGTGGGCAGTTGCCCATCGCGGGGTATGGACAAAGGCGGGGTAAATGACCTCGAGTCGGTAGTGAAATGCGTACAACGCGCTATCGACCAGGCTGAATTGATGGCGGATTGCCAGATCTCCTCTGTATATCTGGCGCTTTCCGGCAAACACATAAGCTGTCAAAATGAGATTGGCATGGTGCCTATCTCAGAAGAAGAAGTGACGCAGGAAGATGTCGAAAACGTGGTGCATACGGCGAAATCCGTTCGCGTCCGCGATGAGCACCGTGTTTTGCACGTGATTCCGCAGGAATACGCGATTGATTACCAGGAAGGCATCAAAAACCCGGTCGGCTTGTCTGGCGTGCGTATGCAGGCCAAGGTCCATCTGATTACCTGCCACAACGATATGGCGAAAAACATCGTCAAAGCCGTGGAACGTTGTGGTCTGAAAGTTGACCAACTGATATTTGCCGGGCTGGCAGCCAGTTATTCGGTCCTGACGGAAGATGAACGTGAGCTGGGTGTCTGCGTAGTGGATATCGGTGGTGGTACAATGGACATCGCCGTTTATACTGGCGGGGCGCTGCGCCACACCAAAGTCATCCCTTATGCAGGGAACGTGGTCACCAGCGATATCGCTTACGCCTTCGGTACGCCACCGAGTGATGCCGAAGCGATTAAAGTGCGCCATGGTTGTGCACTGGGCTCCATCGTGGGCAAAGACGAGAGCGTTGAAGTGCCGAGCGTGGGTGGTCGTCCGCCGCGCAGCCTGCAGCGCCAGACGTTGGCAGAAGTCATTGAGCCGCGCTACACCGAGCTGCTCAATCTGGTCAACGAAGAAATTTTGCAGTTACAGGAACAGCTTCGCCAGCAAGGGGTCAAACATCACCTCGCGGCGGGGATTGTACTCACCGGTGGCGCGGCGCAAATTGAAGGCCTGGCGGCCTGCGCCCAGCGCGTGTTCCATACGCAGGTACGTATTGGCGCGCCGCTGAATATCACCGGTTTGACGGATTACGCCCAGGAGCCGTATTACTCAACGGCTGTGGGCCTGCTGCACTATGGGAAAGAGTCCCACTTGAGCGGTGAAGCAGAAGTAGACAAGCGTGTGACCGCATCGGTTGGTTCATGGATTAAGCGATTGAACAGCTGGCTGCGAAAAGAGTTTTAATTTTTTAAGAGAGCGCAGAAAATTAGCGCTTTCAGGCGACAGGCACATACACGATGTCTTTCAGGCTGTGGTAGAGCGGTCTGATTGAAAAAGTGTATAAAACGGAGAGAGACTATGTTTGAACCTATGGAACTGACCAACGACGCGGTGATTAAAGTCATCGGCGTCGGTGGCGGCGGCGGTAATGCCGTTGAGCACATGGTGCGCGAGCGCATCGAGGGTGTTGAATTTTTCGCAGTGAATACCGACGCTCAGGCGTTACGTAAAACGGCTGTTGGCCAGACTATCCAGATCGGTAGCGGTATTACCAAAGGTCTGGGTGCGGGTGCAAACCCGGAAGTGGGCCGTAACGCTGCTGATGAAGACCGCGAAGCACTGCGCGCTGCATTAGATGGCGCAGACATGGTCTTTATCGCCGCAGGCATGGGTGGTGGCACCGGTACGGGTGCAGCGCCGGTTGTGGCTGAAGTGGCTAAAGATTTAGGTATTCTGACCGTTGCTGTCGTGACTAAGCCTTTCAACTTTGAAGGCAAAAAGCGTATGGCATTCGCGGAACAGGGTATCACTGAACTGTCCAAACACGTGGACTCCCTGATCACCATCCCGAACGACAAGCTGCTGAAAGTGCTGGGTCGCGGTATCTCTCTGCTCGACGCTTTCGGCGCGGCAAACGACGTACTGAAGGGCGCGGTTCAGGGTATCGCCGAGCTGATTACTCGCCCGGGCCTGATGAACGTCGACTTTGCTGACGTGCGTACCGTGATGTCAGAAATGGGCTATGCCATGATGGGCTCTGGCCTGGCAAGCGGTGAAGACCGTGCTGAAGAAGCGGCTGAAATGGCGATCTCTTCTCCACTTCTGGAAGATATCGACCTGTCTGGCGCTCGCGGCGTGCTGGTCAACATCACTGCGGGCTTTGACCTGCGTCTGGATGAGTTCGAAACTGTGGGTAACACCATCCGTGCATTTGCATCGGATAACGCGACCGTGGTTATCGGTACTTCCCTTGACCCGGATATGAACGACGAACTGTGCGTGACTGTTGTTGCAACCGGTATTGGTATGGACAAACGTCCGGAAATTACCCTGGTGACCAACAAGCAGACTCAGCAGCCGGTTATGGATCGCTACCAGCAGCACGGCATGACGCCGCTGACGCAGGAGCAGAAACCAGCCGCTAAAGTGGTTAACGACAATACGCCGCAGACCACCAAAGAACCGGACTACCTGGATATCCCGGCGTTTTTACGTAAGCAGGCTGATTAAGAATTAGCTCAAAGTTGGGAATGCCCGCTCTTTGTGCTAAACTGGCCGTCCGAATGTATAGTACACTTCGGTTGGATAGTTAATTTGGCGAGATTATACGATGATCAAACAAAGGACACTTAAACGTATCGTTCAGGCGACTGGCGTCGGTTTACACACCGGCAAGAAAGTCACACTGACCTTACGCCCTGCGCCGGCCAATACCGGGGTCATCTATCGTCGCACCGACTTGAATCCACCGGTAGATTTTCCGGCCGATGCCAAATCTGTGCGTGATACAATGCTCTGTACTTGTCTGGTGAACGAGCATGACGTGCGGATTTCGACCGTAGAGCACCTCAACGCCGCATTGGCGGGGCTGGGTATCGACAACATCGTTGTTGAAGTCGATGCGCCAGAAATCCCGATTATGGACGGCAGTGCTGCACCGTTCGTTTATCTGTTGCTGGATGCCGGCATCGATGAACTGAACTGCGCGAAGAAATTTGTTCGCATCAAAGAGACCGTGCGTGTCGAAGATGGCGACAAGTGGGCTGAATTCAAACCGTACAATGGTTTTTCGTTGGACTTTACCATCGACTTTAACCATCCGGCGATTGATGCCAGTACCCAGCGCTATGCAATGAACTTCTCTGCCGACGCATTTATGCGCCAGATTAGTCGTGCACGTACCTTCGGTTTCATGCGTGATATCGAATATCTGCAGTCCCGTGGCCTGTGCCTGGGCGGCAGCTTCGATTGTGCCATCGTTGTTGACGATTATCGCGTACTGAACGAAGACGGTCTGCGTTTTGAAGATGAATTCGTTCGTCACAAAATGCTGGATGCGATCGGTGACTTGTTCATGTGTGGTCACAACATTATTGGTGCATTTACCGCGTTCAAATCCGGTCATGCGCTGAATAACAAACTTCTGCAGGCGGTCCTGGCAAAACAGGAAGCCTGGGAATATGTGACCTTCGAAGACGACGCCGAACTGCCACTGGCGTTCAAAGCACCGACAATGGTTCTGGCATAAGCCTGACCATTTCATAAATTCGACTGGCAACCTGGCACTCTCTCCGGTCAGGGAACCGGTCGTTTTTTATTTCCCCTCGAAAATTCCTGTTTTTGTGCGATTGCTGTTTTCTTGCGCACTTTTCAGCGACGTTCTCTTCATTGATGCTGTCGATATCCAGCATTAATGGTAATATCTGTGCGCGAAAAATAATAATCTCTGGGGTAGACATTACGTGAGTGGGTTACTGACGCGTTGGCGACAGTTAGGTAGACGCTATTTCTGGCCGCATCTCCTGTTGGGGATGGTTGCTGCCAGTTTCGGCCTGCCTGCGCTCGCAAATAACGCCGAACCTGCTTCGCCTGCCCGCGAGACGTCCAGCAATCATAACCCTGCCGCGAAAGTCAATTTCACGCAGCTGGCCCTGCTGGAAGCGAATCGTCGCCCATCGTTTAACGTGGATTACTGGCATCAGCATGCCATCCGCACGGTGATTCGCCACCTCTCATTTGCCATGGCGCCACAAGCGCTGCCCGTCGCTGAAGCGACGGCCACCACGCCATTGCAGGCCGCCCAGCACCTTGCCTTGCTGGACACCCTTAATGCGTTACTCACGGTTGAAAGCAAGCCGCCGGCCATTGTGCGCCAGGCAGCTGTTGCCCCGTCGGTCGCACCTTCCGTATTTAGCATCCCTGCGTGGGTGAGCCAGGTTCAGGGCATTCGCGCCGGGCCGCAGCGCCTCGTCTGAAAATAGTCGTCTTTCTTTAATTTTCCTGACTCCGCAAAGCGGGGCGTTTGAGATTTTATTATGCTAATCAATTTATTAACGAAAGTATTTGGTAGTCGTAACGACCGTACCCTGCGCCGTATGCGCAAAGCGGTAGCTGTCATCAACGCGATGGAACCGGAGATGGAAAAACTCTCCGATGACGAGCTGAAAGGCAAAACCGCAGAGTTCCGCGCTCGCCTGGAAAAAGGCGCCAGCCTGGAAAGCCTGCTCCCGGAAGCATTCGCGGTCGTCCGAGAAGCCAGTAAACGCGTCTTTGGCATGCGTCACTTCGACGTGCAGCTGCTGGGTGGTATGGTCCTTAACGATCGCTGCATCGCGGAAATGCGTACCGGTGAAGGTAAAACCCTGACCGCGACCCTGCCGGCGTATCTGAATGCGCTGACCGGTAAAGGCGTTCACGTCGTGACCGTCAACGACTACCTGGCGCAACGTGACGCCGAAAACAACCGTCCGCTGTTCGAATTCCTCGGTATGAGCGTTGGCATCAACATGTCTGGCCTGCCAGCTCCGGCAAAACGCGAAGCGTACGCGGCTGACATCACCTACGGCACCAACAACGAATACGGTTTTGACTATCTGCGCGACAACATGGCGTTTAGCCCTGAAGAGCGCGTACAGCGTAAACTGCACTATGCGCTGGTGGATGAGGTCGACTCCATCCTTATCGATGAAGCGCGTACCCCGCTTATCATTTCCGGCCCGGCTGAAGACAGCTCGGAAATGTATAAGAAAATGAACAAAATTATTCCGCATCTGGTTCGTCAGGATAAAGAAGACTCCGAGACTTTCCAGGGCGAAGGCCACTTCTCTGTTGATGAGAAAGCGCGTCAGGTTAACCTGACTGAACGTGGTCTGGTACTGATTGAAGAGTTGCTGGTTAAAGAAGGCATCATGGAAGAGGGCGAATCGCTGTACTCCCCGGGCAACATCATGATGATGCACCACGTTACCGCTGCGCTGCGCGCGCACGTGCTGTTCACCCGTGACGTTGACTACATCGTGAAAGATGGCGAAGTCATCATCGTCGATGAACATACGGGCCGTACGATGCAGGGGCGCCGCTGGTCCGATGGTCTGCACCAGGCCGTGGAAGCGAAAGAAGGCGTGGAAATCCAGAACGAGAACCAGACGCTGGCATCCATCACCTTCCAGAACTACTTCCGTCTGTACGAAAAACTCGCCGGTATGACCGGTACCGCAGATACGGAAGCCTTCGAATTCAGCTCTATCTACAAGCTGGATACAGTGGTGGTGCCGACCAACCGTCCGATGATCCGTAAAGATATGCCGGACCTGGTCTACATGACCGAAGCGGAAAAAATTCAGGCGATCATTGCGGACATTAAAGAACGTACTGCCAATGGTCAGCCGGTGCTGGTTGGTACTATCTCCATCGAGAAATCCGAAGTGGTTTCTAACGAGCTGGTGAAAGCGGGCATCAAGCATAACGTTCTGAACGCCAAATTCCATGCCAACGAAGCGGCGATTGTTGCGCAGGCAGGTTATCCGGCAGCGGTTACCATCGCTACCAACATGGCGGGTCGTGGTACCGATATCGTGCTCGGTGGTAGCTGGCAGGCGGAAGTTGCCGAGCTGGAAAATCCAACGCCGGAACAGATCGCACAGATCAAAGCCGACTGGCAGGTTCGCCACGATGCCGTGCTGGCATCCGGTGGTTTACACATTATTGGTACCGAACGTCACGAATCTCGCCGTATCGATAACCAGCTGCGTGGCCGTTCAGGCCGTCAGGGTGATGCCGGTTCTTCCCGCTTCTACCTGTCGATGGAAGATGCGCTGATGCGTATTTTTGCCTCTGACCGTGTTTCCGGCATGATGCGTAAACTGGGCATGAAAGAAGGCGAAGCCATTGAACACCCGTGGGTGACCAAAGCGATTGCCAACGCGCAGCGTAAAGTTGAAAGCCGCAACTTCGATATTCGTAAACAGCTGCTGGAATACGATGACGTCGCCAACGACCAGCGTCGCGCCATCTACACCCAGCGTAATGAACTGCTGGATGTGAGCGATGTTAGCGAAACCATCAACAGCATCCGTGAAGATGTCTTTAAAGCGACCATCGATGCGCACATTCCGCCGCAGTCGCTGGAAGAGATGTGGGATATCCCAGGCTTGCAGGAACGCCTGAAAAACGACTTCGACCTCGAACTGCCGATCTCTGAATGGCTGGACAAAGAGCCGGAACTGCATGAAGAAACTCTGCGTGAGCGTATTCTGCAGAGCGCAGTTGAAGTCTACCAGCGTAAAGAAGAAGTCGTTGGCGCTGAGATGATGCGTCACTTCGAAAAAGGCGTGATGCTGCAAACCCTCGACTCCCTGTGGAAAGAGCACCTGGCGGCGATGGACTACCTGCGTCAGGGTATCCACCTGCGTGGCTATGCGCAGAAGGATCCGAAGCAGGAGTACAAACGCGAATCCTTCTCCATGTTCGCGGCGATGCTGGAATCACTGAAATATGAAGTGATCAGCACCCTGAGCAAAGTACAGGTTCGCATGCCGGAAGAAGTGGAAGAGATGGAACAGCAGCGTCGTGAAGAGGCCGAGCGCCTGGCACAGATGCAGCAGCTTAGCCACCAGGACGAAAATACCGCCGCCGCGCAGGAACTGGCAGCGCAAACGGGCGAGCGTAAAATTGGCCGTAACGACCCGTGCCCGTGTGGTTCCGGTAAAAAATACAAACAGTGCCATGGCCGTCTGAGCTAAGGTCTGCTAAAAGAGCAAAAGGCGCAGAGATCTGCGCCTTTTTTTTGGATGAGACAAAATGAAAATACTGCAAATCGCCGTCGGCATTATTCGCAACGACGCGGGGGAGATTTACATTACCCAACGCGCCGCTGATGCTCACATGGCAAATAAATGGGAATTTCCGGGCGGTAAAATTGAAGCGGGTGAAACAGCTGAAGAGGCGATGATCCGCGAGCTTGAGGAAGAAGTTGGCATTACCGCCAGCGAACCGCAGCTGTTTGATAAGCTGGAGTATGAATTTCCCGATCGACACATCACGCTGTGGTTCTGGCTGGTGGAAAACTGGCAGGGTGAGCCATGGGGAAAAGAGGGGCAACCGGGACGATGGGTTGCACAGAGCGCGTTGGTTGCCGAAGAATTTCCGCCAGCGAATGCACCGATTATCGAAAAATTAGGGCAAACCCCGTAGGCCTGATAAGCGAAGCGCATCAGGCATTGTGCGCGTTAAGTGTCGGATGCGGCGCAAGCGCCTTATCCGACCTACAGTTAAGCGCGCAGGATTACTGCGGGGTTTCACTCCAGTCATCCGTGTCGGACATATCGCCTGCGCTCGGAATGCGCTTCTCTTCTGCCGCCCATTCTCCTAAATCAATCAGTTGGCAGCGTTTAGAGCAAAACGGACGGTACGGGCTTTGCTCGCCCCAGACAACCGGCTTCTGGCAGGTGGGGCAGTTAACGATAGTTTCTTCAGACATAGTGTCTCCTTAGCAACAAGCCAGTTCGAAATCCAGACGTTCAGGAATGACGCCATTCTCGCTGTCCAGCGGCACAAAGCGGATGGCAAAGCGGCTTTTATGCCCGGAAATTTGCGGGTAAAGCTGTGAGGACAAGTCTAACTGTAAGCGCAGCAGATCGGCATCTTCGCCGTTATCCTGGTAGAAACCGTTAAGGCTGGTCTGCTTGCGGAAAGGCGCGGAGTTACGCACCAGATCGAGGATCAGATCCAGCGCCTGATTCAGCGGCTCGAGGCTGGCAAGCCAGATTTCTACCTGCGCATCGCGCTGCTGCTGTGGCGCATGCAGCCACATGTGCAGCGTGGGCAGATCGAAACTGCAACAGCCGCCGGGAATACTTAAACGCTGACGCACAAGGGCAATCAGGCGATCTTCGCGCAGGAACTGACCGATGCGCGGCGCGGCCATCAGAATGCTGCCGCTGTTTTTCAGCTGCTGACGGACCGCATCAATACGGCTCTGGTCAACGCCTGGCACTTCATTCCAGGCCTGCAATTTACGTTGCTGGCGCTCCAGCTCTTTGAGCATCTCTGTGCGAACATCGCCACGTTCAAACACATCCAGTAAATCCCCTAAATTACGAAAAAAGTGTAATGCGCTGGCGTGATCCGTGATGGGTAACTGGGTGCGTAGCTGCTGGTTGAGAAATTCAATACGCAGCCAGGTACGCATTTTTTCGTTCAGGGGGTGCTCAAAAAGGATGTGGGTGTGCATTAAGGTTTTTCCTGTGATACAGCCTGCGCCGCGAGCTCAAGATAGCGTGCGTGAAGGCGAGCAACATCCGAAGCAATCGCTTCTGGTGTGCCGTTGTTATCAATGACGTCATCAGCTACCGCAAGCCGCTGTTCGCGCGTCGCCTGGGCGGCAAGTATGTGCTCAGCATGCTCTCGCGACACCTGGTCGCGCTGCATGGTACGAAGAATTTGCGTATCGCGTGTAACATCCACCACCAGCACGCGATCGGCACGGGCAGCAAGATTGTTTTCTACCAGCAATGGCACCACCCACAGAACGTACGGCGAGGTGGCCTGCTGCATTTGCTGCTGGGTTTCCCGCTGAATAAGCGGATGAAGCAGGGCGTTAAGCCAGGCTTTTTCATCAGGGTTAGCGAAAATGCGCTCGCGTAAAACGCGGCGATTAAGGGCGCCATCCGGCGTCAGGGTCTGAGGGCCAAAGTGTTCCACAATGGCTTGTAAAGCCGGGGTTCCCGGTTCGACAACCTGACGGGCGAGGATATCGGCATCAATAACGTTAATTCCCAGGTGAGAAAATGCATCAGCGACGGTACTTTTGCCACTGCCAATGCCACCCGTTAACGCTACGGTATACGCCATTCCTGTGAATCCTGATGAGAATTGATTAGATAAATCAATTGGTTAAAAACAAAACACTTTAGCGCCTGTTTGCCTGCGCTCATGTTCACCGAACTAATGGTAAATTTATAGGATTGTAGCGTAAAAAAAGTGAAAATCGCAGTCTTGCGAAGCCCTGATTAGTGCGTATGATAACGTTACTGGAGTTGTGCTCTTATAATTAATGCCATTAACCCCAGGAATCCGCACATGCGTATCGAAGAAGATCTGAAGTTAGGTTTCAAAGACGTTCTTATCCGCCCTAAACGCTCTACTCTTAAAAGCCGTTCCGATGTTGAACTGGAACGCGAATTCACCTTTAAACATTCTGGCCAACGCTGGTCCGGTGTGCCGGTTATCGCCGCGAATATGGATTCCGTGGGTACCTTCGCAATGGCAAAAGCGCTGGCTTCTTTCGATATTCTGACGGCGGTGCATAAACACTATACCGTTGAAGACTGGAAAGTTTTCGCGCAGAACGAATCTGAAGAGGTTCTGAAACACGTGATGGTGTCTACTGGCACCTCTGACGCCGATTTCGAGAAAACCAAACAGATTCTGGCGCTGCACCCAATGCTGAACTTCGTGTGCATCGACGTCGCAAACGGCTACTCCGAGCACTTCGTTCAGTTCGTAGCGAAAGCGCGTCAGGCCTGGCCGACCAAAACCATCTGCGCGGGTAACGTGGTAACTGGCGAGATGTGCGAAGAGCTGATTCTTTCCGGTGCGGATATCGTAAAAGTGGGCATTGGCCCGGGTTCCGTTTGCACCACGCGTGTAAAAACCGGCGTCGGTTATCCGCAGCTTTCCGCTGTGATTGAGTGCGCGGATGCAGCGCACGGCCTGGGCGGCCAAATCGTCAGCGATGGCGGTTGTACGGTTCCTGGCGACGTGGCGAAAGCCTTCGGCGGCGGCGCAGACTTCGTGATGCTCGGCGGTATGCTGGCAGGCCATGAAGAGAGCGGTGGCACCGTGGTTGAAGAGAACGGTGAAAAATTCATGCTCTTCTACGGCATGAGCTCTGAATCTGCGATGAATCGTCACGTTGGCGGCGTTGCTCAGTATCGCGCAGCAGAAGGCAAAACCGTTAAGCTGCCGCTGCGCGGCCCGGTAGATAACACCGCGCGCGATATCCTTGGCGGCCTGCGTTCAGCGTGCACCTACGTCGGTGCTTCTCGCCTGAAAGAACTGACCAAACGCACCACCTTTATCCGCGTGCAGGAACAAGAGAACCGCGTGTTCAACAGCCTGTAATGCTTAGCGCTGGCGCTTCCCGCGCCAGCGCTTATCCCGCTCCGCTAATCGCATCCCCCAAATGAAATATCGGCAGATACATGGCGACCACCAGCGTGCCGATGATGGTGCCTGTCACCACCAGTAACATGGGTTCCAGAAGTGACGTCAGATTTTCCGCCAACTGGTGCGTCTTCTCACTGTGGTAGTCCGCCAGATTTTGCAGCATCTGGTCCAGCGCGCCGGACGCTTCCCCGGTTCGTACCAGTTGAATACACAGCGGCGTGAAAACCTGGCCATTTTCCATCGCCTGCCAGATGGGGCTTCCCTGCGAAATGTCATGATGAAGTCTGCTAATGACTTCCCGCCAGAGCGGTTGAGCGACGGTTTCCTCGACGGTTTCCAGCCCCTGTAAGAAGGCAATGCCCGCGCTTTGCGTCAGTGATAGCACGGTAAAAATGTGGCTCAGCATCTGCCCGCGTACCAGATTGCCCATCACCGGCAGTGAAAGTGCGACCCGCGCCTGAAGTCGCTGCCAGCGCGGATTGTTTTTCAGTATTCTGCCGGGAAGAAAAGGCAGCGTCAGGAGCAGCGCGATCAGCCCGTAATGCAGTTTAACAGCATCCGCCATGTTCATGACGACTTGCGTGAGCATGGGCAGCGGCGTATTAAAGGTGCGATAAATTGCCGTGAATTCGGGCAGCACAAAACCCAGCATCGCCACCACCACAGCGATAGCCAGCAGCAAAATGATGCACGGATAGCGCAGCGCTTTTTTCACCTTCTGCGTCATGGCTCGCTGCGATTTTTGTTGTTGTGCCAGCGCGCGACAGCAGATATCCAGCTTGCCCGTTACCTCCCCGGTGCGAATCATCGCCAGATAGAGCGGCGGAAAAGCTTCCGGCCACTGTCGCAACCCGTCGGAAAGCGAAACACCTTCCGCCAGCCGTTGAGAGAGCGTGCCGAGCAGGGCCTGCCACTGCGCAATAGGATGCTGGCGAGCCAGCATCTCCAGCCCATCCGAGAGCGTGAGGCCGGCATGCAGCAGCGTCGCCAGCTGTTCAATAATCTCGCAGCGCCAGTTTGTCTGCCAGTATGTGGCCCTGACGGTACAGCGGCGAAGCGTCAGCGCCGTGATGCCCTGCTGCTGCAATGACACCAGTGCTTCCGGGCGATTAGGCGCCCACAGCGTTCCGTGCCGTTCTTCAACCTGAAGCGTCAGGCCGCGCCAGTGCCAGAGTTGATTAGCTGCCATGCGGAAGCCCCATCACGCGCAGTAACTCTTCCTGCGTGGTAAGCCCGCGCTCGACGGCCATACAGCCGTTCTCGAACAGGGTTGTCATTCCCGCCAGACGCGCTTTCTGTAGCAGTTCTTCGGTCCCGCGACCTGCGGCAATGGCGTGGCGTAGATCGTTGTTAAGCGGCAGGATCTCGAAGATCGCCGCGCGACCAAGATAGCCGTGATAGCAATGCTGACAGCCGGCTGCCTGCCAGTGTGGCAATGCACGGGGCCAGAGCGCGTGCGGCAGTGGCGCTTCCATGCCGTTTTTCTCCCGGCAGTGCGGGCACAGCTTACGCACCAGCCGCTGGGCGACGACAAGCTGGAGCGCCGATGAGATCATCCAGCGCGCTACGCCCATTTGTTCCAGGCGCACCAGCGTTTCAACGGTTGAGTTGGTGTGCAGCGTAGAGAGCACCAGGTGCCCGGTTTGCGCGGCTTTGATGGCAATTTCTGCTGTTTCGCCATCGCGAATTTCGCCAACCATCACAATATCCGGGTCCTGCCGCAGCAGGGCGCGCAGTACGCTCTGAAACGTCAGCCCGGCGCGAGGGTTGATTTGCGTTTGATTCAGCCCTTCGATCGGGATTTCAACCGGGTCTTCCACGCTGCAAATATTGACGTCGCTGCGATTACGCCGTTGCAGGGCGCTATACAGCGTCACGGTTTTACCGCTGCCCGTCGGCCCGGTCACCAGGATCAGCCCCTGCGGTTGATTGAGCGTATCGCCAAACAGCGCCAGTTGATCGCCGCTCATGCCGAGTTGATTGATATCCAGCGCCTGTTCAACGTTATGCAGCAGACGCAGAACCACCTTTTCACCGTATCGACACGGCAGCGTCGCGATACGAAAAGAGACGGACTGGCGGGCGATCTCCACGGTAAATTGACCATCCTGCGGAATGCGACGTTCGGCAATATCGAGATTGCCCAGCACCTTTAAACGTGCGGTGAGCGTTGCCGCCAGCGAAAGCGGTAGCGTAGAAAATACATGCAGCACGCCGTCTACGCGAAGCCTGAGGCGCAGGTGATGCTCGCCGGGTTCAAAATGAATATCTGATGCGCGCTGTAGCAACGCCTGCTCCAGCGAGCGGTTCAGCAGATCGACCGTGCTGCGGGAGTCGTCATTGGCGGCGGGTTGGCTGGCGGTTGCCGTGAGCTGCAAATGTTTATCCATCCGCTCCTGGCTCCAGCATTCGATATCGACGCGTTTTTGTGTGGCAAAACGCAGCGCATCCATCAGTTCATCCGATGGCGCACCGACAACGGCGATGCTTAACACGCTCTGATCGTTGCCGATCAACAGGGCGTGATGCTTTTTACACAGAGCAAGCAACTGATCCTGATTCATCGCGGCCTCCGGCTTACTGCACATCGAAGCGGAAGACATCTTCGCAGGCTTGTTGCAGGGCGCTGTCGCTCTGGATATCGCAAACGCGCGTCCAGCCGGTCACGCCATTGGCGTTATCCCAGCCCGGCGTCATGGTGACCGATAGGCCGTTCAGGCTCTCCTGGCCGGTGAGAATGACCACGCCTTTGGCGATACTCATGCCAGAGACATAACGCGTGGTGGTGGGCGAGGGAATGCCGTTACTGCCGCCATCGCAGCTGTTCAGCCCGCCGTGGTCGAGGGCGCACAATTCAATTGCCGTACGATAGGGGACGAAGGTTTGCAACATGTCGGTGAGCGCGGCTTTGCGCAGGTAGTTTTGATACGCCGGGATCCCAATGGCGCTTAAGATGGCGATGATGCCGATCACCACCATCAGCTCGATAAGGGTAAATCCTTTTTGCTTTTCCATAATGCACTCCTGGTTGAGATGGCGGGAGTGTGTCAGGGGCGTGAAGCGGGCGCGAGGGGCAAAAAGGAATTCAGGAAAGCGCGTTCCAGAGAGTTTTTCTGCGTTGCAGAAGACAACATGAAAAATGGAAGGGAGTGCGGAAAATTGCCGGAGGGGCTGTGCTTGTCCGGCCTGCGAAGGAGGCAGGCCGGATTGCGGGAATTAACGGAAACGCATGGAGAGGTCTAATGCGCGCACGTGTTTGGTCAATGCGCCAACGGAGATGTAATCCACGCCGGTTTCGGCGAATTCGCGAATGGTGTCAAAGGTCACATTGCCGGAGACTTCCAGCCGTGCCTGGCCTTTGGTGATGGCGACGGCTTTGCGCATCAGTTCAGTGTCAAAGTTATCAAGCATGATGATGTCGGCCCCGGCTTTCAGCGCGTCTTCCAGCTCTTCCAGATTTTCCACTTCCACTTCCACCGGCACATCCGGGTGCAGCCAGAAGGCTTTTTCCACCGCCTGACGCACGGAGCCGGAGGCGATAATGTGGTTTTCCTTAATCAGGAACGCATCGGAAAGACCCAGGCGGTGATTCGCGCCGCCGCCGCATAGCACGGCATATTTCAGTGCGGTTCGCAGGCCAGGCAGGGTTTTGCGGGTATCCAGCAGCTGCGTTTTGGTGCCTTCCAGCAGGTCAACATAGCGACGAACCTCACTTGCCACGCCCGAGAGGGTTTGCACGAAATTCAGCGCGGTACGCTCGCCGGTCAGCAGGACGCGGGAAGGACCATCGATTTCAAACAGCGGCTGATCGGCTTTCAGCAGGTCGCCATCTTCCACGTGCCAGGTCAGCGCAACATCGTCGCCCGCCAGTTGAATAAACACCTCTTCAACCCAGCGTTTACCGCAGAACACGCCGTCTTCGCGGGTGATCACCACCGCGTGAGAGCGCGTTTCCGCAGGCAGAAGTTGGGCGGTAATGTCGTTATTGGCATCCACTTCTCCGCCCAGATCTTCACGGAGCGCCTGTGCCACAGCGTTGGGAATGTCGAGATTGATACGTTCCAGAAGCGCGTCACGTCGGTGGTCTGGGTTGTAGCGGCGAGGCGGCATGATAAAACTCCAAATTGGTAACGATTCGAAAGGTTTAAACATGCTACTCTGAACCGAGAATCAGCACCACACATAAGGAGATCCAGCATGTTGTTAGATGAGGGATGGCTGGTGGGCGCGCGTCATGTACCGTCGCCACACTTTGACTGCCGCCCGGACGATGAAACCCCGTCATTGCTGGTTGTTCACAATATCAGTTTACCCCCTGGCGAATTTGGCGGCCCATGGATAGATGCGCTGTTTACCGGCACGCTCGACCCGAACGCCCATCCTTTTTTCGCCGAGATTTCTCACCTGCGCGTTTCTGCCCATTGTCTGATTCGCCGCGATGGGGAAATTGTGCAGTATGTTCCTTTCGATAAGCGCGCCTGGCACGCGGGTGTGTCGGAATATCAAGGCCGCGAGCGCTGCAATGATTTTTCGATTGGCATTGAGCTGGAAGGCACCGATACGCTGGCCTACACCGATACGCAGTATCAGCAACTGGCGGCGTTAACCCGATTGTTGATAACGATTTATCCGGCTATCGCCGATAATATGACAGGACACTGTGATATCGCGCCCGTGCGCAAAACCGATCCGGGCCCGGCGTTTGACTGGGCTCGCTTTCGCGCACTGGTCACCCCTTCGTCAGATAAGGAGATGACATGACGCTGTTTACCACGCTACTGGTGCTGATTGCCGAGCGTTTATTTAAGTTGGGCGAGCACTGGCAGCTCGACCACCGTCTGGAAGTACTGTTCCGTCGTATCAAACGCTTCTCTTTTGTCGCTACGCTTGCGATGACCGTGGTGGCGATGGTAGTGGTGTTTTTGATTCAGCGTGCGCTCGACGGGCTGCTGTTTAACGTGCCGCTGCTGGTGTTCTGGATTTTACTCGGCCTGCTGTGTATCGGGGCAGGGCGCGTGCGGCTGCACTATCACGCTTACCTGAAGGCGGCATCGCTCAATGATAGCCACGCGCGGGATGCGATGGCCTGCGAGCTGACGATGATCCACGGTGTGCCATCGGGTTGCGATGAGCGCGAGTTTCTGCGCGAGCTGCAAAATGCGCTGCTGTGGATTAACTACCGTTTCTATCTTGCGCCACTGTTCTGGTTTGTGGTCGGCGGCCCGTGGGGCCCGGTGATGCTGATGGGCTATTCTTTCCTGCGTGCATGGCAGTCGTGGCTGGCGCGTTACCAGACGCCGCATCACCGTTTGCAGTCTGGCATTGATGCCATTTTGCATATTGTGGACTGGCTTCCGGTGCGGCTGGTGGGTGTGGTTTACGCCCTGCTTGGCCATGGTGAGAAGGCGCTACCCGCGTGGTTTGCTTCGCTGGGCGATCGCCATACTTCCCAGTACCAGGTCCTGACGCAGCTGGCGCAGTATTCGCTGGCGCGCGAGCCACACGTTGACCGCGTTGAGACGCCAAAAGCGGCGGTATCGATGGCGAAGAAAACCTCATTTGTGGTGGTGGTGATTATGGCGCTGCTGACCATTTATGGGACGCTGGTGTAAGAGTTTGCAGGGTGCACGAGTATTGCCGGATGGCGCTGACGCTTATCCGGCCTACGAGTGAGTGCGGATTTGCCGGATAGACGTGTTTTGTAGGCCCGGTAAGCGCTAGCGCCACCGGGCACCGGCTCAAATCGTATCCGCTGGCGGCTCGCCGAAATCCGGCATGCCATCTTCCTGCCAGCGCACCAGTTTCAACCGCGTATGGCGATTTGGGTCGTACAGCGGGTCGCCTTCAATCTCCGTGTAATTCCTCGCGTGATACACCAACACATCTTCCCCGTCCGGCGTTTGGGTAAAGCTGTTGTGCCCCGGACCGTACTGGCGGTTTTCATAGCTGGTAGTGAACACCGGTTGCGATGATTTATGCCAGTTTCCCGGCTTCGTCATGTCAGCGTTCAGGTCAATCCACAGCAGACCCATGCAGTAGTTTTCATCCGTAGCACTGGCGGAGTAGCTGACAAAGAGCTTATCGCCATGCATCAACACCGCAGGCCCTTCATTGACCAGAAAACCCCGACATTCCCAGTCAAACTCTGGTTTGCTGAGCATCACCGGCTCGCCTTTAATCGTCCACGGGTTTTCCAGTTCTGCCAGATAGATATTGGAGTTTCCGGCAATATCTGGCGATTTTTGCGCCCACAGATACCACTGTTTTCCCTGATGATGGAATGTGGTGGCATCCAGACAGAAAGTATCGAACGGCGTTTTCACCTGGCCTCGCTCAACCCAGTTTCCACTGAGTGGATCGGCATCATCGCAGGTCAGTGCATACATCCGGTGCTGGAACATACCGAGAGAGTCCAGCGCCTGCGTATGCGCAGCGGCGAAGTAGATCACCCATTGACCGTTTATGTGATGCAGTTCTGGTGCCCAGATAAGTTCACACATCGGCCCGCTTGCGGGTTTACGCCAGACCACAACCGCGTCGGCGCTGCGCAGCCCTTCAAGCGTGCTGGCGCGGCGGATCTCCAGCCGATCATATTCCGGTACCGACGCGATAAAGTAGTACGCTCCCTGATGCTGCAAAATGAAAGGGTCGGCGCGTTGTTCTATAAAAGGATTGGGCCAGCGGTTCATTATGCTTTCCTTACGTGTTCGGTGATTTTACCGGTCTGGTAGTCATTCAGTTCGCGATAGTTCTCGCGACGTTTTTCCAGATCGGACTGAATCTGTTTCATTAGGTCGCGATCCACCTTAAGCATCCGCACAATCCCGGCGGTAAGCAGATACCCGACGCCCGGAATGACGGTAAACAGCAGCATTATACCATTGAGCGTGGTTTCGCTTTGCTGCTTCGCGCCCGCATCGTAGCCATACCAGGAGAGCAGGAAGCCCACCATTGCGCCTGCAATTGCCAGCCCGACCTTCAGGAAGAAGAGGTTGCCGGAGAAGCTGATCCCGGTGATGCGTTTACCGGTTTTCCATTCGCCGTAGTCATCGACGTCCGCCATCAGCGACCAGTGTAGTGGGGAAGGGATCTGATGCAGGATGTTGAGCAGGAAGTAGAGCACCACGATCATGACCGTCGCATGCGGGTCGAAGAAGTAGAAGGCGATAGAGAAAATCGCCAGCGCGATGTTAGTCCAGAAGAAGACCTTGAGCTTACACCAGCGGTCGGTGAGCACCTTCGCCAGCATGCTACCGAACATCATGCCGACGACGCCGAGGCTGATAAACAGCGTGGCGAAATGCGTGCTCTGGCCCATCACCCAGGTGACGTAATACATGGTCGCCGCCATACGGATAAAACCGGGGCAGACGTTACACAGCGTCAGCAGCAGGATGCGCACCCACTGGTCGTTTTTCCACACATCTTTCAGGTCTTGCTTCAGTTCATCGTTGGTCTGTACGGCGGGCTTCACGCGCTCACGCACGGTGGCAAAGCAGAACAGGAACATGCACATGCCGATAAAGGCCAGCACGGTCATCGCTATCTGGTAGCCTTTGGCTTTATCGCCACCGCCAAACCAGTCAACCATCGGTAGCAGGCTCAATGAGAGCAGCAACGTGGCAATACCCACCAGCACGAAGCGATAAGACTGGCAGGCGACGCGCTCTTTGGGGTCATTGGTGATGACGCTACCCAGCGAGCAATAGGGAATATTGATGGCGGTGTAGGTAATCGACAGCAGGAAATAGGTGACAAACGCATAGATAACTTTGCTGCTGTAGGTCCAGTCCGGGGTGGTAAACATCAGTACGCTGAATAGCGCGTAAGGGAACGCTATCCACAGCAACCATGGACGAAATCGCCCATACTTACTGCGGGTACGGTCGGCCAGCGCGCCCATGATGGGATCGGTGACGGCATCAATTACGCGAACGGAAAGCAGCAGAACGCCGACCAGCGCCGGGGCGAGACCAAAAATATCGGTATAAAAGTAGTTAACGAACAGCATGATAGCGCCGAAGATGATGTTGCATCCGGCGTCGCCCATGCCATAACCAATTTTCTCTCTGACTGATAACTTATTGTTATTCATTGCCGAAACTCCCTCTGACGGTATGGAGAGAATTATTGGCTGGTGGCCCGCGAAATGCGTTGCAGTATAACGGTGAGGATATGGACGAAATAGCTGAGCAGAGGAAAGTGTGAAGCGGGTAACAGAGTCGGCCCCTTCCACAGGGAAGGGGCCAGAGAAGAGATTAATGCGCCTTCACGGCCGTTTTCGCACCCTTCTGTTTAACCATGTAGCCAACACCCAGAATACAGATCCATACCGGGATTAAGTACACGGAAATCGCCATCCCCGGCGTCATCAGCATGATAACCAGCACCGCCGCCATAAACAGCAGGCAGACCCAGTTACCGACCGGATAGAGCAACGCAGGGAAGCGTGGTTTGACGCCCTGAAGCTGCTTCGCTTTGCGGAATTTCATGTGCGCAAGGCTAATCATCGCCCAGTTGATCACCAGCGCAGAGACCACCAGCGCCATCAGCAGGCCAAATGCGGATTCCGGTGCCAGGTAGTTGATCAGCACACACAGCGCGGTCACTACAGCGGAAACCAGAATGGTGTTGACCGGTACTCCGCGTTTATCGACGGAGAGCAGCGCTTTCGGCGCGTTCCCCTGCTGGGCGAGGCCGAACAGCATGCGGCTGTTACAGTAGACGCAGCTGTTATAAACGGAGAGCGCCGCGGTCAGAACCACAACGTTCAGCGCGTTAGCCACCAGCGTATCGCCCAGTTCGTGGAAGATCAGCACAAACGGGCTGACATCTGCGGTGACGCGCGTCCACGGCATCAGAGAGAGCAGGACCGCCAGCGAACCTACATAGAAAATCAGGATGCGATAGATAACCTGATTGGTGGCTTTTGGAATGCTTTGCTCCGGGTTATCGGCTTCTGCGGCGGTGATCCCTACCAACTCAAGTCCACCGAAGGAGAACATGATGATGGCCATCATCATCACCAGGCCTTGCATGCCATGCGGCAGGAAGCCGCCCTGTTCCCACAGGTTGCGAACTGTCGCCTGCGGGCCAGCGCTACCGCTGAACAGCAGCCAGCCACCGAACAGGATCATGCCAACAACGGCGACCACTTTAATGATGGCGAACCAGAACTCCATTTCCCCAAACACTTTTACGTTGGTGAGGTTAATGGCGTTAATCAGAATAAAGAAGGCCGCTGCGGAAGCCCAGGTCGGGATTTCCGGATACCAGAACTGGATGTATTTGCCAACTGCGGTGAGCTCCGCCATGGCAACCAGCACGTACAGTACCCAATAGTTCCAGCCTGACGCGAAGCCGGCGAAACTGCCCCAGTATTTATAGGCAAAGTGGCTGAATGACCCGGCTACCGGCTCTTCCACGACCATTTCACCGAGCTGGCGCATGATCAGGAAGGCAATAAAGCCTGCAATGGCATAACCCAGAATAATGCCCGGACCGGCTGACTGGATAACGGAGGCACTGCCGAGAAACAGGCCGGTACCGATAGCTCCACCCAGCGCAATCAGCTGGATATGGCGGTTTTTGAGGCCGCGCTTCAGCTGGTCGCTGTGCTGTTGACCTTCCATCATGAAACCTCGTGTGTGGTTGTTATTTGTACGTGTGTAATCAAGGAATTCCGTTTCCTGTATTTTTATGTTTACGAAAGAGAGTGAATAAAAATGAGAGGAACTCTTTCGTCCTGGGAAGAATAGTGGTAAGTGCGCGGAAATGCACCTGCTTTATGAATGGTTGATGACGGATTGAATAAAAAGAAACCAGTTGTAAGTGTAGCAGCCAGCCCCAGAAGTGGGTAAGCATGTACATTTTGTCAGCAATAAGTGCATAACTATTCATTAATTGGCAAAGTGAAACGCTTCAGTGTGCGTAATTTTCGTATATTTTTCGTTAATTGTACTTCCAACGTGGTAAAGACATTTTTTGTGCAAGGTTACAATTCTGAAACATCATTTCTGTAATGTTGTTAAAAAGTGCGTGGTTTACTGATTTCAATCAAAACCTGTATGGACAGAAGGTGAATACTTTGTTACTTTAGCGCTACGAACTTGAAATTGGTAAGACCAATTGACTCCGGGCTAATGGCAGGTACAGGGAACTATGGCCTACAGCAAAATCCGCCAACCAAAACTTTCTGATGTGATTGAGCAGCAGTTGGAGTTTTTGATTCTTGAGGGGACATTACGCCCCGGCGAAAAACTTCCACCTGAACGCGAACTGGCGAAACAGTTCGACGTATCCCGTCCCTCGCTGCGTGAGGCGATTCAACGTCTCGAAGCGAAAGGGTTACTGCTTCGTCGCCAGGGCGGCGGGACTTTTGTCCAAAGCAGCTTGTGGCAGAGCTTCAGCGATCCGCTGGTAGAGCTTCTGTCCGACCACCCTGAATCCCAGTTTGATCTGCTTGAAACCCGTCACGCGCTTGAAGGTATCGCGGCTTATTACGCGGCACTGCGCAGCACTGATGAAGATCGCGAACGTATTCGCGAACTGCATCAGGCCATCGAACGGGCTCAACAATCGGGCGACCTCGACGCAGAGTCGAGCGCCGTCGTCCAGTATCAAATCGCCGTGACCGAAGCCGCCCACAATGTGGTGTTGCTCCATTTGCTAAGGTGTATGGAGCCAATGTTGGCACAAAACGTTCGGCAGAACTTCGAGTTGCTGTATGCCCGTCGGGAGATGCTCCCGCAGGTCAGCAATCATCGCACCCGGATTTTCGAGGCGATTGTCGCCGGTGAACCGGAGCAGGCGCGTGAAGCGTCGCACCGTCACCTGGCCTTTATTGAAGAGATTTTGCTGGACAGGAGCCGTGAACAGAGCCGTCGTGAACGCTCGTTACGTCGCCTGCAACAGCGCAAGGATTGAGTTTTTTCTGGCAGCGGTTTTACCAGAAGATGAGAAAAGCGCCATCAGGCGCACGGCAACTAAACACAGAACCTGTCTTATTGTGTTTTCCACTGAAAGCACAATGGGACAGGTTCCAGATAAATCAACGTACTAGATAGATAAGGAAAACCCCATGTCAGAACGTTTCCCAAATGACGTGGATCCGATCGAAACTCGCGACTGGTTACAGGCGATCGAATCGGTTATCCGTGAAGAAGGTGTTGAGCGCGCTCAGTATCTGATCGACCAGGTGCTGTCTGAGGCCCGTAAAGGCGGCGTTCAGGTAGCTGCTGGTGCAGGTGCTAGCGGTTATGTAAACACTATTGCCGTTGAAGACGAACCGGAATACCCGGGCGATCTGGATCTGGAACGTCGTATTCGCTCTGCTATCCGCTGGAACGCGATCATGACCGTTCTGCGCGCATCCAAAAAAGATCTGGAACTGGGCGGCCACATGGCATCCTTCCAGTCTTCTGCAACCTTCTACGAAGTGTGTTTCAACCACTTCTTCCGTGCGCGCAATGAGCAGGATGGCGGCGATCTGGTTTACTTCCAGGGCCACATTTCTCCGGGCGTTTACGCACGTGCGTTCCTTGAAGGCCGTCTGACCGAAGAGCAGATGAACAACTTCCGTCAGGAAGTTCACGGTAAAGGTCTTTCTTCTTACCCGCACCCGAAACTGATGCCGGAATTCTGGCAGTTCCCGACCGTATCAATGGGTCTGGGCCCAATCGGTGCGATCTACCAGGCTAAGTTCCTGAAATATCTGGAACACCGTGGCCTGAAAGATACCTCTAAACAAACCGTTTACGCGTTCCTCGGTGACGGCGAGATGGACGAACCGGAATCCAAAGGTGCGATCACTATCGCCACCCGTGAAAAACTGGATAACCTGGTCTTCGTTATCAACTGTAACCTGCAGCGTCTGGATGGCCCGGTCACCGGTAACGGTAAGATCATCAACGAACTGGAAGGCATCTTCGGTGGTGCTGGCTGGAACGTTATCAAGGTTATCTGGGGCGGTCGTTGGGATGAGCTGCTGCGTAAAGACACCAGCGGTAAACTGATCCAACTGATGGAAGAAACCGTCGACGGCGATTACCAGACCTTCAAATCCAAAGATGGCGCTTACGTGCGTGAGCACTTCTTCGGTAAATATCCGGAAACCGCAGCTCTGGTTGCAGACTGGACTGATGAGCAGATCTGGGCGCTGAACCGTGGTGGTCACGATCCGAAGAAAGTTTACGCTGCACTGAAAAAAGCGCAGGAAACCAAAGGCAAAGCGACTGTTATCCTGGCCCATACCATTAAAGGTTACGGCATGGGTGATACCGCTGAAGGTAAAAACATCGCTCACCAGGTTAAGAAGATGAACATGGACGGCGTGCGCTATATCCGCGACCGCTTCAATGTTCCGGTAACCGACGAGCAGGTGGAAAACCTCTCTTACCTGACCTTCCCGGAAGGTTCTCCAGAGCATACTTATCTGCACGCTCAGCGTCAGAAACTGCACGGTTACCTGCCGAGCCGCCAGACCCACTTCACTGAGAAGCTGGAAATGCCGACTCTGGAAGATTTCGCACCGCTGCTGGAAGAGCAGAATAAAGAGATCTCTACCACTATCGCTTTCGTTCGTGCCCTGAACGTGATGCTGAAGAACAAGTCGATCAAAGATCGTCTGGTTCCAATCATCGCCGATGAAGCGCGTACTTTCGGTATGGAAGGTCTGTTCCGTCAGATTGGTATCTACAGCCCGAACGGTCAGCAGTACACCCCGCAGGACCGTGAGCAGGTTGCTTACTACAAAGAAGACGAGAAAGGTCAGATCCTGCAGGAAGGTATCAACGAACTGGGTGCCGGCGCATCCTGGCTGGCTGCTGCGACCTCTTACAGCACCAACAACCTGCCGATGATCCCGTTCTACATCTACTACTCCATGTTCGGGTTCCAGCGTATCGGTGACCTGTGCTGGCAGGCAGGCGACCAGCAGGCTCGCGGCTTCCTGGTAGGTGGTACTTCCGGTCGTACGACTCTGAACGGCGAAGGTCTGCAGCACGAAGATGGTCACAGCCATATTCAGTCTCTGACTATCCCGAACTGTATCTCTTACGATCCGTCTTACGCGTACGAAGTTGCGGTCATCATGCATGATGGTCTGGAGCGTATGTACGGTGAGAAACAAGAGAACGTTTACTACTACATCACCACGCTGAACGAAAACTACCACATGCCGGCCATGCCGGAAGGTGCTGAGGAAGGTATCCGTAAAGGTATCTACAAACTCGAAACCGTTGAAGGTAGCAAAGGTAAAGTTCAGCTGCTGGGCTCCGGTTCTATCCTGCGTCACGTCCGTGAAGCAGCACAGATCCTGGCGAAAGATTACGGCGTAGGTTCTGACGTTTATAGCGTAACGTCCTTCACTGAACTGGCGCGTGATGGTCAGGATTGTGAGCGCTGGAACATGCTGCACCCGATGGAAACCCCGCGCGTTCCGTACATCGCTCAGGTGATGAACGACGCTCCGGCAGTGGCATCCACCGACTATATGAAACTGTTCGCCGAGCAGGTCCGTACTTATGTACCGGCTGATGACTACCGCGTACTGGGTACTGATGGCTTCGGTCGTTCCGACAGCCGTGAGAACCTGCGTCACCACTTCGAAGTTGATGCTTCCTATGTGGTTGTAGCGGCGCTGGGCGAACTGGCTAAACGTGGCGAAATCGATAAGAAAGTGGTTGCTGACGCAATTACCAAATTCAACATCGATGCAGAAAAAGTTAACCCGCGTCTGGCGTAAGAGGTAAAAGAATAATGGCTATCGAAATCAATGTACCGGATATCGGGTCTGATGAAGTTGAAATCACCGAGATCCTGGTCAAAGTTGGCGACAAAGTGGAAGCTGAACAGTCGCTGATCACCGTAGAAGGCGACAAAGCCTCTATGGAAGTTCCGTCTCCGCAGGCTGGCGTCGTAAAAGAGATCAAAGTCTCTGTCGGCGACAAAACCGAGACCGGCAAACTGATCATGATTTTCGATTCCGCCGACGGTGCAGCTGATGCTGCACCTGCCAAGGCAGAAGAGAAGAAAGAAGCGGCTCCGGCAGCAGCACCTGCTGCGGCAGCGGCGAAAGACGTTCACGTACCGGACATCGGCGGCGACGAAGTTGAAGTCACTGAGATCATGGTTAAAGTGGGCGACACCATCGCGGCTGAACAGTCTCTGATCACCGTAGAAGGCGACAAAGCCTCTATGGAAGTTCCGGCACCGTTTGCGGGCGTGGTTAAAGAGATCAAAATCAACACCGGCGACAAAGTGTCTACCGGCTCGCTGATCATGGTCTTCGAAGTGGCAGGTGCTGCACCTGCTGCGGCTCCGGCGAAAGCGGAAGCTGCTCCGGCGGCGGCTGCTCCGGCAGCATCCGGCGCGAAAGACGTTAACGTTCCAGATATCGGCGGCGACGAAGTTGAAGTTATCGAAGTGATGGTGAAAGTTGGCGATAAAATCGAAGCCGAACAGTCTCTGATCACCGTAGAAGGGGACAAAGCTTCTATGGAAGTACCGGCTCCGTTCGCCGGTACCGTAAAAGAGATCAAAATCAGCACCGGCGATAAAGTAAAAACCGGTTCCCTGATTATGGTCTTCGAAGTGGAAGGCGCTGCGCCTGCTGCGGCTCCGGCTGCTGCACCGGCTCAGGCTGCTGCCGCTCCGGCTCCTGCGGCAGCTCCGGCTCCGGCGGCGAAAGCCGAAGGCAAGTCTGACTTCGCAGAAAATGACGCTTACGTCCACGCAACGCCGGTGATTCGTCGCCTGGCGCGCGAATTCGGCGTGAACCTGGCGAAAGTGAAAGGTACGGGTCGTAAAGGCCGTATCCTGCGCGAAGACGTTCAGGCTTACGTGAAAGACGCGGTGAAACGCGCGGAGTCTGCACCGGCTGCTGCCACTGGCGGCGGTATCCCTGGCATGCTGCCATGGCCGAAAGTTGACTTCAGCAAGTTCGGCGAAATCGAAGAAGTGGAACTGGGCCGTATCCAGAAAATCTCGGGCGCTAACCTGAGCCGTAACTGGGTGATGATCCCGCACGTTACGCACTTCGACAAAACCGATATCACCGATCTGGAAGCGTTCCGTAAGCAGCAGAATGCTGAAGCTGAGAAGCGCAAACTGGATGTGAAATTCACCCCGGTTGTGTTCATCATGAAAGCGGTTGCCGCGGCTCTGGAACAGATGCCTCGCTTCAACAGCTCTCTGTCCGAAGATGGCCAGAAACTGACGCTGAAGAAATACATCAACATTGGTGTGGCGGTTGATACCCCGAATGGCCTGGTCGTTCCGGTCTTTAAAGACGTGAACAAGAAGAGCATCACCGAGCTGTCTCGCGAACTGACCACCATCTCCAAAAAAGCGCGTGATGGTAAGCTGACGGCTGGCGAAATGCAGGGCGGTTGCTTCACTATCTCCAGCATCGGCGGCCTGGGTACGACCCACTTCGCACCGATTGTTAACGCGCCGGAAGTGGCTATCCTCGGTGTCTCCAAATCGGCGATGGAGCCGGTATGGAACGGGAAAGAGTTTGTACCGCGTCTGATGATGCCTATCTCTCTCTCCTTCGACCACCGCGTGATCGACGGTGCTGATGGTGCGCGCTTTATCACCATCATCAACAACACACTGTCTGACATTCGTCGCCTGGTGATGTAATCGAAAAAGCCGGCCTGACGGCCGGCTTTTTTCTGATAATCTCTTCGTAGTTTTGGGGTTATTAGCAACAAAGGACAAAATCGTTTGCCGTTTGTTGTTTCAAAATTGTTAACAATTTTGTAATATAAACGCGGATAGAACGTCCCGGTGGATATGGGCGACAAGAGTACCCAGGACCGCCGGAAATAATTAAGAGGTCATGATGAGTACTGAAATTAAAACTCAGGTCGTGGTACTTGGGGCGGGCCCGGCAGGCTACTCTGCTGCTTTCCGTTGCGCGGATTTAGGTCTGGAGACCGTCATCGTAGAACGTTACAGCACCCTCGGTGGTGTTTGTCTGAACGTCGGCTGTATCCCTTCTAAAGCACTGCTGCACGTAGCAAAAGTTATCGAAGAAGCCAAAGCACTGGCTGACCACGGTATCGTCTTCGGCGAGCCGAAAACCGATATCGACAAGATTCGTACCTGGAAAGAAAAAGTTATCACCCAACTGACCGGTGGTCTGGCCGGTATGGCCAAAGGCCGTAAAGTGAAAGTGGTTAACGGTCTGGGTAAATTTACCGGGGCCAACACCCTGGAAGTGGAAGGCGAAAACGGCAAAACCGTGATCAACTTCGACAACGCGATCATCGCGGCGGGTTCCCGTCCGATCGAACTGCCGTTTATTCCTCATGAAGATCCGCGCGTGTGGGATTCCACCGATGCGCTGGAACTGAAAGAAGTACCGAAACGTCTGCTGGTTATGGGCGGCGGTATCATCGGTCTGGAAATGGGTACCGTGTACCATGCGCTGGGTTCACAGATTGACGTGGTTGAAATGTTTGACCAGGTTATCCCGGCTGCCGACAAAGACGTGGTGAAAGTCTTCACCAAACGCATCAGTAAGAAATTCAACCTGATGCTGGAAACCAAAGTGACTGCCGTTGAAGCGAAAGAAGACGGTATTTACGTTTCCATGGAAGGCAAAAAAGCACCTTCTGAAGCACAGCGTTACGATGCCGTGCTGGTAGCTATCGGCCGTGTACCGAACGGTAAAAACCTCGACGCAGGCAAAGCTGGCGTGGAAGTGGACGATCGTGGCTTCATCCGCGTTGACAAACAGCTGCGCACTAACGTGCCGCACATCTTTGCTATCGGCGATATCGTCGGTCAGCCGATGCTGGCGCACAAAGGTGTTCACGAAGGTCACGTTGCCGCTGAAGTTATCGCCGGTAAGAAACACTACTTCGACCCGAAAGTTATCCCATCCATTGCCTACACTGAACCAGAAGTGGCATGGGTTGGCCTGACTGAGAAAGAAGCGAAAGAGAAAGGCATCAGTTACGAAACCGCCACCTTCCCGTGGGCTGCTTCTGGCCGTGCTATCGCTTCCGACTGCGCAGACGGTATGACCAAACTGATTTTCGACAAAGAATCTCACCGTGTTATCGGTGGTGCGATTGTCGGCACCAACGGCGGCGAGCTGCTGGGCGAAATCGGTCTGGCTATCGAGATGGGTTGTGACGCGGAAGACATCGCGCTGACCATCCATGCTCACCCGACGCTGCACGAATCTGTTGGCCTGGCCGCAGAAGTGTACGAAGGTAGCATCACCGACCTGCCAAACCCGAAAGCGAAGAAGAAGTAAGTTTCTGCGCGACGATGCCTGATGGCGCTTCGCTTATCAGGCCTACGAATGAGTAGGCCGGATAAGGCGTCAGCCGCCATCCGGCAAATAAAAAGCGGCTAACCAGCCGCTTTTTTTACGCCTGTTACTCTTCCGGCTGCCACGGCGCTTGCGCATCAAAGCGGGTTATTGCCGCCACTTTCTCCGCCGTTTCCTCACCGAAGTCTGCCTGATAGACCCGATCGTCCTGGCTGACCATAAAGCTCATCACCCCGGTTTCACCATACTCTACCGGCCAGGCTATCAGGGCAAAGCCATCGGATTGATTACTGTCGATAATGCGAAAACGGTAGCCGTGATAACCTTCACCCGGCGTTACCGGGCTGAACGCTGGCCCCAGCGGGCTCGGTGCTTCGCCGGGCTGCATCGGCCAGTAAAGACCGTCCTGCTGACCTTCGCTGCTGATAAGCTTGCTGGCGTAACGCTGTTTTCTCAGGTGGTAATCTTCCTGCGCATCAACGTAGGCGTGCATTGCGCCAATAGCCGAAAGCTCGTTGCGCCCGATGGTGCGGGTAATGATTTCATCCTGCGCCGCCTGCATATCAAAGTGCCAGCCCGCCTCAGTTTTGACGATAGGCAAAGGCAGTTGCCAGCTATCGGCACCGACATTGATATGGGCGGTATCGCCTTTTTGGTCAATACGATGGCTGATTTTCCAGTCTCGTTCAAAGCGGGCGACCGCTTCCGGGTCAGCCCCATCCGGCGGTAAAAATTGCCGCCAGTCATCGCCCAGCAACGCGTTAAGCTGCGGTTCATTGCGGGTGGTCACCGCGTCGGCAAAAGCCGTTGCGGCGTCGAGCGGGTTAGCAAACTGCTGCTGGGCAAAACTCACCAGGGGAAGCGAGAACAGCAGCGTGCTGAGAAGGATCTTTTTCATGGTGCGCTCTCTTATCGACGGTGGAATTCACGCTGCCCGGAAGACCGTTCGCGAACGGCTTCCCGGTTGCTACTACGCACAACGTTGCGACTTTGCTGCCCGCGCTGCGCCTGCTGCTGCCAGGAAGGCCCACGGCTTTCGTTACCGCTAAAGACGTTCGCATTTCGCGTATTCACATGCTGGCGAACATTTTCCTGTCGCTGCTGGCGTTGCTCTGGCGTGGTGGTGCTGCGACGTTGCTGCACCACTTCCTGGCGTTGCTGGCGCTGTTCCGGCGAGCGCTGCTGGACCTTCTCTTTTCGCTGCTCCGGCGTACTGTTATTCAGCCGCTGCTGCATCTGCGCTTTTGATGCTTCACGCTGAGTGGACGTGCGCGGCGTGTCGTAACCACGGTAGTTATCGCGCTGGGCAATTTGCTGTAGCTGTTTTGAGGCGGCCTGACGCTGCGCATCTTTTGGCGCGGCGGCGATGGGCTGCGATGGCGTTTTAATGCCGCCCTGCGACAGTTTATCCATGGCCGCCTGGCGCTGGCTGTCGCGGGTCACCGGCGTCTGGGTTGCGCTCAGGCCGCCCGGTACGTTGGTCTGGCGGAATTGATTGGCGACGGTATTGCTGGGATACGGCACCTGATTGCGGTACGCCGGATTATGCTGCCAGCGTGCGTTCTCGCCGCGCAGGTTCTGCCCGGTGATATGGTTAAGGTTTTCGACATTAATATTGATGTTGTTATCACCGTTGCGGTTGTAGCCCCCGCCGCCGTGGTAATCATCGTTATCATGGTGATGATGATCGTCATCGTCGTCCCAGTCGATATTGCTGAACAGCGCGTAGGTGGTAGCGACGCCCAAGCTGTAGCCAAAGCCTTTCACCAGGCTATTGGTAAACTCTTCACCGGGAGAAGGCGGAATATAAACGGGCGGATAGGCGGGCGTCGGCCAGGTGCCGTACACCGTTGACGGGTTGTAGCTTGGCACGTACACCACCTGCGGGTCGGCAGGCTCGATTTTAATCACCGTTGACGACGATGCCGGGGCCGATTTTTGCCCGGTTGATTGTGCAACAGACGCAGACGTCGAGACCGGGGCTACCGCCGTTTTGGGCACGCTGGTGACCGTTTGCTGCGGCGTCGATTTCAGTGAGCCGGTTTGCTGCGCCAGCGCACGCAACTGTTGCACCGCGTTCATTACATCCTGCGGCTGCGCCAGGAAAGCATTCCCCAGATTTTCTACCCACACCGGGTCCTGACCCATCATGGTCATCAAGGGCGGGAAGGCCACCAGCGATTTTACACTGGCATCCCACGGTTGGTCAGACACGCCCTGGATAGCGGCATCTCCCTGCAAGGAGGGATGATCCTTCGACCACTGCACCGCCTGAACAACGTTTGCCGGATAGGTGGCGGCCATCAACACTTGCGACAGCAGGGCATCAGGGTAAAGCGCAATCGGGGCGACCCACTGGTTAATTTGCGCCGGAGTGTAGGTGGTTTTCACCTCAGGCGCGGAAGCGGGTACGGGAGCAGGAACCGGGGTTGTCACCGGCGGCGCAACGGTTGTTGCAGGCGCGGGCGCGGGTTCTTCTGGCGCGCGGCTTTTAACGTACAGCGTACCGGCAGCGGCAAGCAATCCCGCGCTGCATATCAGCGCGAGCACATGAGGCTTAAAGGGCAGATTCATATTCATACTCCCGATTTCTGATGAAATCGCCAGGTCGAAGCGCCTGCATTCGGCAGGTACGATGAAGCGTGAGTATAAAGAGACGATAGTTTAATTTTTGACTAATCTTGGGATAAATTGCACAGATGAATAATCAAGGCAGGGAATTATGTGAGCAAACATTGCAGCTAAAAATTCCCCGTTTAAGGGAAGGGTACTGTTTATAGACCATCCTTAACGATTCAGCCAATATTTTATGTTGCTTTTTTGTAAACAGATTAACACCTCTCTAAAATCCTGCTATTCTGCCCATTGCGGTATCCGGCATACCCCCTACAAACTGCTGTCTCACAGGAGCGTGAAGAAGAGCCGACCGCATATGACAATGAGAGCGAGGAGATACCGTCGTGCTAAAAGAATACCGTGAGCACGTAGCTGAGCGTGCCGCCGAAGGGATTGTTGCTAAACCCCTGGACGCAACCCAAATGGCCGCGCTGGTTGAGCTGCTGAAGAACCCGCCTGCTGGCGAAGAAGAATTCCTGTTAGACCTGTTGATTAACCGTGTACCGCCGGGCGTTGATGAAGCTGCTTACGTCAAAGCCGGATTCCTTGCTGCTGTCGCCAAAGGCGAAGCGACTTCCCCGCTGATCACTCCTGAAAAAGCCATTGAACTGCTGGGCACCATGCAGGGCGGCTACAACATTCATCCGCTGATCGACGCGCTGGACGATGCGAAACTGGCACCGATTGCTGCCAAAGCGCTCTCCCACACCCTGCTGATGTTCGATAACTTCTACGACGTAGAAGAGAAAGCGAAAGCGGGCAACGCTTACGCGAAGCAGGTGATTCAATCCTGGGCTGACGCCGAATGGTTCCTGAACCGTCCGCAACTGGCTGAAAAAATTACCGTTACCGTCTTCAAAGTGACCGGCGAAACCAACACCGATGACCTCTCTCCGGCACCGGATGCGTGGTCGCGCCCGGATATTCCGCTGCACGCGCTGGCGATGCTGAAAAACGCCCGTGAAGGGATCGAACCGGATCAACCGGGCGTGGTTGGCCCGATCAAACAGATCGAAGCTCTGCAACAGAAAGGTTTCCCGCTGGCTTACGTGGGCGATGTTGTGGGTACCGGTTCTTCGCGTAAATCCGCGACTAACTCCGTGCTGTGGTTCATGGGCGACGATATCCCGCATGTGCCGAACAAACGCGGCGGCGGCCTGTGCCTGGGCGGCAAAATTGCACCGATCTTCTTCAACACCATGGAAGATGCGGGCGCACTGCCAATTGAAGTGGACGTTAATGACCTGAACATGGGCGACGTGATTGACGTTTACCCGTTCAAAGGCGAAGTGCGTAACCACGAAACTGGCGAACTGCTGGCAAGCTTTGAACTGAAAACCGACGTGCTGATTGACGAAGTGCGTGCCGGTGGCCGTATCCCGCTGATCATCGGTCGCGGTCTGACCACCAAAGCGCGTGAATCACTCGGCCTGCCGCACAGCGATGTGTTCCGTCAGGCGAAAGACGTGGCGGAAAGCGACCGTGGCTACTCGCTGGCGCAGAAAATGGTTGGCCGTGCCTGTGGCGTGAAAGGCATTCGTCCGGGCGCGTACTGCGAACCGAAGATGACTTCTGTTGGTTCTCAGGACACCACCGGTCCAATGACCCGTGATGAGCTGAAAGACCTGGCGTGCCTGGGCTTCTCGGCTGACCTGGTGATGCAGTCCTTCTGTCACACCGCGGCGTATCCGAAGCCGGTTGACGTCACCACGCACCACACTCTGCCGGACTTCATCATGAACCGTGGCGGCGTGTCGCTGCGTCCGGGCGATGGCGTCATCCACTCCTGGCTGAACCGTATGCTGCTGCCGGATACTGTGGGTACCGGTGGTGACTCCCACACCCGTTTCCCGATTGGGATCTCCTTCCCGGCGGGCTCCGGTCTGGTGGCGTTTGCTGCTGCAACTGGCGTCATGCCGCTGGATATGCCGGAATCCGTTCTGGTGCGCTTCAAAGGCAAAATGCAGCCGGGCATTACTCTGCGCGATCTGGTTCACGCCATTCCGCTGTATGCCATCAAACAAGGTCTGCTGACCGTTGAGAAGAAAGGTAAGAAAAACATCTTCTCTGGTCGCATCCTCGAAATCGAAGGTCTGCCGGATCTGAAAGTTGAACAAGCGTTCGAACTGACCGATGCGTCCGCTGAACGTTCCGCTGCGGGTTGTACCATCAAGCTGAACAAAGAGCCGATTGTAGAGTATCTGAGCTCCAACATCGTTCTGCTGAAGTGGATGATTGCCGAAGGTTACGGCGACCGTCGTACGCTGGAACGTCGTGTTCAGGGCATGGAGAAATGGCTGGCGAATCCTGAGCTGCTGGAAGGTGATGCCGATGCAGAATACGCGGCGGTGATCGACATCGATCTGGCCGATATCAAAGAGCCGATTCTGTGCGCGCCGAACGATCCGGATGACGCGCGTCTGCTCTCTGACGTTCAGGGCGAGAAGATCGACGAAGTGTTTATCGGTTCCTGCATGACCAACATCGGTCACTTCCGTGCCGCGGGTAAACTGCTGGATGCGCATAAAGGCCAACTGCCGACGCGCCTGTGGGTGGCACCGCCAACCCGTATGGACGCTGCGCAGCTGACGGAAGAGGGCTACTACAGCGTCTTCGGTAAGAGCGGTGCGCGTATCGAGATCCCGGGCTGTTCACTGTGTATGGGTAACCAGGCGCGTGTGGCAGACGGCGCGACGGTGGTTTCCACCTCAACCCGTAACTTCCCGAACCGTCTGGGTACCGGCGCGAACGTCTTCCTGGCTTCTGCGGAACTGGCCGCCGTTGCGGCGCTGATTGGCAAACTGCCAACGCCGGACGAGTATCAGACCTATGTTGCACAGGTGGATAAAACCGCTGTCGATACTTACCGCTATCTGAACTTCGATCAGCTTTCTCAGTACACCGAGAAAGCGGACGGGGTGATTTTCCAGACCGCGGTTTAAGGTTTTAGCTTGCTGTGAAAAGCCACTTCTTGGGAAGTGGCTTTTTTTTTGCCGGATGGCGCTACGCTTATCCGGTCTACGGGGACTTTATTGTAGGCCGGATAAGCGTAGCGCCATCCGGCACCGATATGCTCAGAAGTTGACCCATCGTCCCTCTTTTCGCCACAGAGAGGCACTTTATTTCCATTCCTTCAACCCGCTCCGCTTTTATTCTTCCTGTCGACTGCGATAATTACAGCATGGGTACAATGCAGCGCTGACGCATTGCCTTTGCAGAGGAAGACGATTATGGATTACGAATTTCTGCGCGATGTTACCGGAGGGGTAAAGGTGCGTATGTCGATGGGCCACGAAGTGGTCGGTCACTGGTTTAATGAAGAAGTAAAAGAGAATCTGGCGCTGTTGGATGAAGTCGAAGAGGCGGCGCGTGCGGTAAAAGGTAGCGAGCGCTCCTGGCAGCAGGCGGGCCATGAATACACGCTGTGGCTGGATGGCGAGGAGGTGATGATCCGCGCAAACCAGCTGGAATTCACCGGCGACGAAATGGAAGAGGGGATGAACTATTATGATGAAGAGAGTTTATCCCTGTGTGGCGTCGAAGATTTTTTACAGGTGGTGGCGGCGTATCGCGATTTTCTGAAGCAGCGCTAACGGTTGGCGCTTCGCTTATCCGGCCTACAAACCTAAAGTGACTGTAGGCCGGACGGCTTCTCTGAGTTCAGGCAATATTGCGCGCGTAATAAATCTCGCGCATCTCCTTCCATAGCGCAGCGGTAATTTCTTTGCGCTCGGTGTCGGTTAAATCTTCCGGTTTGGTGTGGAACATGTAGTGTTTCAGGTCGAACTCTTTGAGCATCATCTTGGTGTGGAAGATGTTTTCCTGGTACACATTCACGTCCACCATGTCATACAGCGACTTCATGTCATCCGACATAAAGTTCTGAATCGAATTAATCTCATGATCGATAAAGTGCTTCATGCCGTTGATATCGCGGGTGAAACCGCGTACGCGATAATCAATGGTGACAATATCGGATTTCAGCTGGTGGATGAGGTAGTTCAGCGCGTTCAGCGGTGAAATGACGCCACAGGTCGAGACTTCGATATCTGCGCGGAAGGTACACAGGCCGCCTTCCGGGTGGCTTTCCGGATAGGTGTGTACGCAAATGTGGCTCTTATCGAGATGTGCCACCACCGCTTCCGGCAGCGGGCCGGGATGTTCGGTTTTATCAATTAATTGTGGATCAACGGGTTCTTCGCTCACCAGAATGGTGACGCTCGCGCCCTGCGGTTCGTAATCCTGGCGGGCGATGTTGAGAATGTTCGCGCCGATGATGGAACAGGTTTCTGACAGGATCTCGGTCAGACGATTGGCGTTATAGAGTTCATCGATGTAGGCGATGTAGCCATCGCGCTCTTCTGCGGTTTTTGCATAACAGATATCGTAAATACAAAAACTCAGGCTCTTGGTCAGGTTGTTAAAGCCGTGCAGCTTCAGTTTTTTCAATTTTCCTCACCCCCTTAGCGTCACTGTGCGGACAGTGCGTCATGTAGATATTGCGGCAGCGCGAACGCCGCGGTGTGAATGGCCGGATTGTAGTAGCGACACGCAAGCTTCGCGGTGTGGAAGCGCGCCTGGATAATCTCAGTCGATAAATGACGTAGTGCCGGGTTATCGGTCGCCCAGGCAAAGGTCATAATGCCGCCGTAATAGGTAGGAATTGCCGCCTGATAGAAACAGACATCAGCAAAGTAGTGGCTCAGTTTGCGATGGCTGTCGAGGGCTTCGTCCTGCTGGAGGAAGCAAACGCCGTTTTGTGCGACGAAGACACCGCCGGGGTTCAGGCAGCGTTTGCAGCCTTCGTAGAACGCGGAGGTGAACAGGCTTTCGCCGGGGCCAATCGGGTCAGTGCAGTCGGAGATAATCACGTCGAAGGTTTTCGCCGTTTGAGTGACGAAATTCACGCCATCGTCAATCACCAGCGTAAAGCGCGGGTCGTCGTAGGCACCGGCATTGTGATTGGGGAGATACTGGCGACAGAAGGAGACTACGCCTGCGTCGATTTCCACCATGGTGATGGTTTCGACATTCTTATGACGGCTGACTTCACGCAGCATCGCGCCATCGCCGCCGCCGATAATCAGTACATGCTTCGCCTGGCCGTGGGCCAGCAGCGGAACGTGGGTCATCATTTCGTGATAGATAAACTCATCGCGCTCGGTGGTTTGCACCACGCCGTCCAGCGCCATTACGCGACCAAAGGCGGCGTTCTCGAAAATGATCAAATCCTGATGATCGGTTTTCTCATGATAAAGCACGTTATCCACGGCAAAGTACTGACCAAACTGGTCATGCAGCGTTTCATGCCACACGGTGTTATCGGACATCGCTTGAACCCTCCATTGTTAACACCTTTGAAACAGGCGCAACATCATAGCTAACAATGACCGTGGGCGCACGGTCGTTTTTTCAGCAGGAAGGTAGAGAGAGTTACTTCACGTAGGCGAGCAGGCTCAGGGAGTCGCGAGCCAGCGATTTGCATTTTTTTGCAGTCGGGATGCCAATACCGCTGAGATCGCGATAGCTGTCTTCGCCAAGCGATTTCATGTCAAAGGTATCGTAGTTGCTGAGATCCCACTGATTTTGCTGGGCAAAGAAAACGAGGGCACGACGAATCTGGCCATTCGGTAGATTTTGGTAGCCACAGTCGTTTTTCAGGAACACAAACACCGCAGTGAGATCGGCCATGTCTTCTGCTTCAGACTCGCTTAATGCATAGCTGTGGCTGGACGTGGCTAACAGACATCCAAGCAGCATTGTACGGAAAAACGTCTTCATTTCTTCTACCTTACCTCGTCGAGATTCAACGTTAGCACACTTCCAGACGGGACGCAGAGCCTTTTTCAACGCTTCTTACTTGACCTTACCGCAAGGGTAGGGTTTAAGCTCAAATATTCACCCGCAGCCAGCAAAAGGATGTAATGATGCACCGTCGTGAATTTCTGAAATTGAGCGCCGCCGTCAGTGTGGCGAGCGCATTACCGCTCTGGAGTCGCGCGGTTTTCGCCGCCGATCGTCCCGCACTTCCTGTTCCCGCTTTGCTTGCCGCCGATGCGCGAAGCCAGGTGACCCTCACCGTTCAGGCGGGGAAAACGCAGTTTGGTGCGAAAAGCGCCACGACATGGGGCTATAACGGTAACTTACTGGGCCCGGCCATTCAGTTGACGAAGGGGAAACCCATCACCGTCAATATTCATAACCAACTGGCGGAAGAGACCACCGTTCACTGGCACGGCCTTGAAGTACCCGGTGAGGTAGACGGCGGCCCGCAGGGCATCATTAAACCTGGCGGCCAACGTACGGTCACCTTCACGCCCGCTCAACGTGCCGCAACCTGCTGGTTCCACCCACATCAGCATGGCAAAACGGGGCATCAGGTGGCGATGGGGCTGGCGGGGCTGGTCGTGATTGAGGATGACGATATTCGTCGTCTGATGCTGCCAAAGCAGTGGGGCATCGATGATGTGCCGGTCATTATTCAGGATAAAAAATTCAGCGCCGACGGTGAAATTGATTATCAGCTCGATGTGATGACTGCCGCCGTCGGTTGGTTTGGCGACACGCTGCTGACCAATGGCGCCATCTACCCGCAGCACGCCGCACCGCGCGGCTGGCTGCGCCTGCGCCTGCTTAACGGTTGTAACGCGCGTTCCCTGACCATTGCTGCCAGCGATAATCGCCCACTGTATGTGGTGGCAAGCGATGGAGGCTTGTTGGCCGAACCTGTCAAAGTGACGGAACTGCCGATGCTGATGGGCGAACGTTTTGAAGTGCTGGTCGAGACCCGCGACGGGAAGCCATTTGATATCGTCACGCTCCCGGTCAATCAGATGGGAATGGCCGTTGCGCCATTCGATAAAGCGCATCCGGTTCTGCGCGTACAGCCGGTCACGATCAACGCATCGGGTGAATTGCCGGATATGTTGTCATCACTGCCTGCTCTGCCATCATTAGACGGCCTGACCGAACGCAGACTCCAGCTTTCTATGGACCCGAAGCTCGATATGATGGGCATGCAGGCGCTGATGAAAAAGTATGGCGCGGGCGCGATGGGCAATATGCAGCACGGCCAGATGATGGGCCACGGCAATATGGATCATGGCAACATGGGCCATATGAATCATGGCGGTGGGGGTTTTGACTTCCACAGCGCTAACCGTATTAACGGCAAAGCGTTTGACATGAACACGCCGATGTTTGCCGCCAGCAAAGGGCAGTATGA
Organism: Pseudocitrobacter sp. 2023LY-00077; assembly: GCF_055796175.1. NCBI lineage: Bacteria > Pseudomonadati > Pseudomonadota > Gammaproteobacteria > Enterobacterales > Enterobacteriaceae > Pseudocitrobacter > Pseudocitrobacter sp. 2023LY-00077. The sequence continues at coordinate 150,900 of NZ_JBSPEI010000010.1, forward strand.
GCGCTGGTTTATCTCTGGCAAGGGCGACATGATGCTGCACCCGTTCCACATTCACGGAACCCAGTTCCGGATTGTGTCGGAAAACGGCAAGCCACCTGCGGCCCATCGTGCAGGTTGGAAAGACACGGTTCGCGTGGAAGGCGATGTCAGCGAGGTGTTAGTGAAGTTCGATCACGATGCGCCGAAGGAGCACGCCTATATGGCGCACTGCCATCTGCTGGAGCATGAAGATACGGGGATGATGTTAGGGTTTACCGTATAAAAAAAGCCGGGGGCGCAGCGCCCCCGGCAATATGTATTACTTCACTTCATCCGGCAGCGCATACGCGACAATATAGTCGCCCATCTTCGTACCAAATGAACCATGGCCGCCTGCGGAGATGACAACATACTGCTTGCCATTCGCTTCATAGGTCATTGGCGTTGCCTGACCGCCTGCCGGTAAACGGCCCTGCCACAGTTTTTCACCATTGCTCATGTTGTACGCGCGCAGATAGTTATCGGCGGTTGCCGCGATGAACAGAACGTTACCTGCGGTGGAGATAGGCCCGCCCAGCATTGGCATACCCATGTTAAACGGCACCGGAACCGGCATCGGGAACGGCATGCTGTCTTGTGGGGTACCTATACGTTTTTTCCACACTACTTCGTTGGTTTTCAGATCCAGCGCCGAGATGTAACCCCAGGCTGGCTGCTTGCACGGCAGGCCGAACGGCGACAGGAACGGGTTCAGCGTAACGCCGAACGGTACGCCGTACTGCGGCTGAATACCGGATTCGGTACCGCTGCCTTTCGCGTCTTTTGGCGGCTCCATCGGGTTGCCTGGGCCGCGCGGGATCAGTTTAGAGACAAACGGCAGCGCCATCGGGTTAGCAATCGCCACCTGACGGTTCGGGTCAACGGAAATACCGCCCCACTCGAACATCCCCAGGTTACCCGGGAACACCAGCGTGCCCTGCTCAGACGGCGGGGTGAAGATGCCTTCATAGCGCATCTGATGGAACATCACGCGGCACACCAGTTGGTCGAACATGGTGGCGCCCCACATATCCGCGCCGGTCAAATCTTTCTTCGGACGGAAGCTCAGTTCGGAGAACGGCTGCGTCTTAGTGACGTAGTCGCCTTTTGCCGCGCCCTGCGGAACTGGTTTTTCCGGGGCCGGAACAACCAGTTCGCCGTTACGGCGATCGAGGACAAAGATGTTGCCGGTTTTTGCCGGTGCGTAAATCACCGGTACTTTCTCGCCTTTCACCGTGATATCCGCCAGCGTCGGCTGGGACGGCATATCCATATCCCACAGATCGTGGTGAACGGTCTGGTAGCTCCACACCAGTTTGCCGGTAGTGGCGTTCAGCGCCACGATGGAGCTGGCGTAGCGTTCCTGTTCCGGCGTACGGTTGCCGCCCCAGATATCCGGGGTGGTCACGCCCATCGGCAGGTAGACCAGATCCAGCTTCGCGTCATAGGCCGCCGGGGCCCAGGAGTTGGGTGAGTTGAACGTGAAGGTGTGTTCATCCGACGGAATAGCGTTCGGATCTTTCGCGCCTGGATCAAACGCCCACAGCAGCTTACCGGTGTTCACGTCGAAGCCACGAATAACGCCAGAGGTTTCACGGGTTGAGAAGTTATCGGTCACCGAACCGGCAATCACGATAGTTTTATCGGTGATAATCGGTGGAGAGGTGGGTTCATACAGGCCTGGCGTGGTATCCGGCATGTTGGTTTGCAGGTTGAGGATACCTTTGTTGGCAAAGGTTTCGCACAGCTTGCCGGTTTCAGCGTTGACCGCAAACAGACGACCATCATTCACAGGCAGAATGATACGACGTGGACAGTCGGCTACCACTTCCGGGCTCGCTGTTTCAGCGCGCGCTTCGTGGTATGAAACACCACGGCAGGTGACGTGCTGGAAGCTGGAATTGGAATTCAGTTGTGGGTCGAAATGCCACTTCTCTTTCCCGGTGGCCGCATCAAGCGCGAACAGACGCTGGTGGGCGGTACAGAGATAAAGCATGTTGCCGACTTTAATCGGCGTCACTTCGTTGGTCAGCTCACCCGGATCGTCCTCGCGCTTCAGGTCACCCGTGCGGAAAACCCAGGCTTCTTTTAACTTGTGAACGTTCTCGGCGTTGATCTGCTTGAGGGGGGAGAAACGCTGGCCTTCCTGATTACGACCATAGGCAGGCCAGTCTTGATCCGCCACGGTGGAAATCGGTTCGGCTGGGGTCGCATCAGCACTCAGCGTGCCATTGACTTCCTGCGGGTCATTGAAGCCAGCCCAGGTCAGGATGCCGCCGCTAATCAGCAGCGCGACAACCAGCGCGGCAACGGCTCCGCCGGAAGGGATAATCAGGCGACGCCAGACAAAGGGCAGAATCAGCCAGATACCGAAGAAGACCAGAATATCGCTGCGCGGAGTCAGCGCCCAGAAGTCAAAGCCGACTTCCCAAACGCCCCAAATCATGGTCGCCAGCAGGAAAGCCGCATATAACCAAAGCGCCGCACGCTTGCCGCGCCACAGCATCGCTGCAACGGCCAGCATCACCAGACCTGCAATAGGGTAGTACCAGGAGCCGCCAATGGCGACCAGCCAGCCTCCTCCGATGAGAAGATAGAGCCCACAGATAGCCGCAAAAATGGCCGTGAGCACCACGAGTAACCGTGGTTGTTGTGAATTTGTTTCTGCCATAGAGAATACTCGCGTCAGTTTGTTAATTATTGCTTTCAATAGATTATAGGATTTAACAAGTGTGACGGGTATCACAAAATTTGCTTTATTATCCAATTCAGCGGAGAAATCGATTTGCTGGTATACTGACGCGCTTGCCGAACGACGTCTGGGCGTAGCGCCGGGATGTCGATAGATTTACCTCTAAAATCATATGGTTAGTTTTATGAAACATACTGTGGAAGTGATGATCCCGGAAGCGGAGATCAAAGCGCGTATCGCTGAATTGGGCCGTCAGATTACTGAGCACTATAAAGACAGTGGCAGTGAAATGGTGTTAGTGGGTTTGCTGCGCGGCTCATTTATGTTCATGGCTGACCTGTGCCGTGAAGTGCATGTCTCCCACGAAGTCGATTTTATGACGGCTTCCAGCTACGGCAGCGGTATGTCCACCACCCGTGACGTGAAGATCCTCAAAGACCTGGATGAAGACATTCGCGGTAAAGATGTTTTAATCGTGGAAGACATTATCGACTCCGGGAACACGCTGTCGAAAGTACGCGAAATTCTCAGCCTGCGTGGGCCGAAATCACTGGCAATCTGTACGCTGCTGGATAAACCGTCCCGCCGCGAAGTGAACGTGCCGGTTGAGTACGTGGGCTTTGCCATTGAAGATGAGTTTGTGGTGGGTTATGGCATCGATTACGCACAGCGTTATCGCCATCTGCCGTATGTCGGAAAAGTGGTCCTGCTGGACGAGTAATTGACGTTTGGTGTCGGATGGCGCTTCGCTTATCCGACCTACCTGTCCTGAGCCGGGTGAGGCGATGCCGCCGCCCGGCTTTTTAACAGGTATTACTTGTGATTAGCGTGTTTCAGCTTGAGGTTGGAAATCCCGTGGCGATAGCGCTGCTCCAGGGTTTCGCGGTTGGTTGCCGTCACATCGAGATCGCGCAGCAGGCCGTCGTGAATACCGTAGGCCCAGCCGTGAACCGTCACTTTCTGCCCACGTTTCCACGCTGACTGCATAATGGTAGAGTGACCCAGGTTATACACCTGTTCCATGACGTTCAGTTCGCAAAGCGTGTCCAGACGGCGCTCCTGCGGCATTTCGCCTAACAGTGAACTGTGTTTGAACCAGATATCGCGAATGTGCAGTAACCAGTTGTTGATAAGACCCAGCTCTGGGTTTTCAACGGCTGCCTGAACACCGCCGCAGCCGTAGTGGCCGCAAATGATGATGTGCTCAACTTCCAGCACATCCACCGCGTACTGAACCACGGAGAGACAGTTCAAATCGGTGTGAATGACCAGGTTGGCAACATTTCGGTGAACAAATAATTCGCCCGGCTCAAGGCCGGTTAAACGTTCGGCGGGAACGCGGCTGTCGGAACATCCAATCCATAGAAAGCGCGGTTTCTGCGCTTGTGCCAGTTTCTCGAAAAATCCGGGGTCCTCTTCCACCAGCATTTTTGACCATAGTTCATTGTTGCTGATGAGTGTATCTATGTCTTTCATGGAGGTTAACGACCTGTAACCAAGTAAGTGCGTTGCGCTAATATAGGTCAACTCGACTTTTTTTAAAACCATACATTGAACGCAAGAATTCAAAAGAGATATTCAATGACCATTGCACTGGAACTAAAACAGCTTAAAAAAACCTATCCTGGGGGCGTCCAGGCACTGCGCGGAATCGACCTGCAAGTGGAAGCCGGAGACTTCTACGCGCTGCTCGGGCCGAACGGTGCGGGTAAATCGACCACTATCGGCATTATCAGCTCGCTGGTGAACAAATCGTCGGGCTCTGTGAGCGTGTTTGGCTACGATCTGCAAAAAGATGTGGTGAATGCGAAACGCCAGCTAGGCCTGGTGCCGCAGGAGTTTAACTTCAATCCGTTTGAAACCGTGCAGCAGATTGTGGTGCATCAGGCGGGCTATTATGGCGTTGAACATAAAGATGCCGTTGAACGCAGCGAAAAGTATTTAAAACAGCTCGATCTGTGGGAAAAACGTAACGAACGTGCGCGTATGTTGTCCGGTGGGATGAAGCGTCGTTTGATGATTGCCCGCGCGCTGATGCACGAGCCAAAACTGCTGATTCTGGATGAACCGACGGCGGGTGTGGATATCGAACTTCGCCGCTCAATGTGGGGATTTTTGAAGGATTTAAACGACAAAGGCACCACAATCATTCTTACCACTCACTACCTGGAAGAAGCTGAAATGCTGTGCCGCAACATCGGCATCATTCAGCACGGTACGCTGGTGGAAAATACCTCGATGAAGAATCTGCTTTCTAAACTGAAATCGGAAACCTTCATCCTGGATTTAGCGCCGAAAAGCCCGCTGCCAACGCTTGAAGGCTATCAGTATCGACTGGTTGACACCTCAACGTTAGAAGTGGAAGTGCTGCGTGAGCAGGGGATCAACAGCGTATTCGCTCAGCTTAGCGCGCAGGGCATTCAGGTATTAAGTATGCGTAACAAAGCGAACCGACTGGAAGAGCTGTTTGTCTCGCTGGTCCATGAAAAACAAGGAGAGCAGGCATGATGCAGCTTTACTGGGTGGCGCTGAAAAGCATCTGGGCGAAAGAAATTCACCGTTTTATGCGTATCTGGGTGCAAACCCTGGTGCCGCCGGTCATCACCATGACCCTCTACTTTATTATTTTCGGTAACCTGATTGGTTCGCGTATCGGCGAAATGCATGGCTTTAGCTATATGCAGTTTATTGTGCCGGGGCTGATCATGATGTCTGTTATCACTAACGCTTATGCTAACGTCGCGTCCTCATTCTTCAGCGCGAAATTCCAGCGTAATATTGAAGAGCTGCTGGTCGCACCCGTACCGACGCATGTGATCATTGCCGGTTATGTCGGCGGCGGCGTGGCGCGCGGGCTGTGCGTCGGCATTCTGGTGACGGCAATTTCCCTGTTCTTTGTGCCATTCCAGGTGCATTCATGGGTGTTTGTGGCGTTAACGTTGATTCTGACGGCGGTGCTTTTCTCGCTGGCGGGCCTGCTGAATGCGGTCTTCGCTAAAACCTTTGATGATATTAGCCTGATCCCAACCTTCGTGCTGACGCCGCTGACCTATCTTGGCGGGGTGTTCTACTCTCTGACGCTGCTGCCGCCGTTCTGGCAGGGGCTGTCGCATCTGAACCCGATCGTCTACATGATCAGCGGTTTCCGCTACGGCTTCCTCGGCATTCATGATGTGCCACTGGTGACCACTTTCGGCGTGCTGGTGATCTTTATCATCGCTTTCTACATGCTCTGCTGGTATTTGATTCAGCGTGGGCGTGGCCTGCGCAGCTAATTTACTGCCTCCCCCGGTTCTTCCGGGGGAAAAAGTAGACCGCTATCACCGACTTATCTCGTTATTCCCGATACAGTACGCTTTTACCAGGGAGGTAAGCGATGTTAGGTTGGGTGATAGCCTGCCATGATGATAAAGCAGAGGAACTGCTGGAGCGTCTGGAGAAAAAATTTGGCCCGTTGGCTCAGTGTCGGGCAGTAAATTACTGGCGCGGAATGAGCGCTAATATGCTCAGCCGTATGATGTGTGATGCGTTGCATCAGGCCGATTCCGGCGATGGCGTCATTTTCCTGACCGATAAAACCGGGGCTGCGCCTTACCGCGTTGCGGCTTTAATGAGCCATAAGCACGATCGCTGTGAAGTGATTTCCGGCATCGATTTCCCCTTACTCGCCCAGTACTATCCTTTGCGGGAAACGCTCAGCAGCGAGGCTTTCCGTAATGCGATTGTCGATCGCGGCCCGGCAGGCGTCAGCAGTCTTTGGCACCAGCAGCAAAAGAATCCTCCCTTTGTCCTGCTGCATGATGCGTATAAATATTAACCGTAGTTATTGATGTCGCTTTTGTTACAATAGCGACAGTTATTTGCTGCGGTTCTTATCCATGTTGATGCGCTTTGTATTCGTGCTGACGTTGCTGCTTTCCGGCAACGCGGCTGCTGCTCTGACAGCCCCACAAGGGCTTCCTCCTCGCTATATGCAAACCACTGAAGATGCGGCTGTTTGGGCGCAGGTTGGGGATCGTGTCATTACGGTGGGCAATATTCGCGCCGGGCAAATCCTTGATGTGGTGCCCACGGCGGCGGATTACTATGAGTTTCGCTTCGGGTTCGGCACCGGATTTATCGATAAAGATCATCTTGAACTGGTACAAGGGCGGCAGCGCGTCGAGGATGGGCTCGGCGATTTACATCGGCCTTCAAGCAATCAGAACCTGATCACCTGGAAAGATACGCCGGTGTATAACGCGCCGGATGCCGGCAGCGCGCCTTTCGGTACACTGGCGGAGAACTTGCGTTATCCCATACTGAGCGCGTTGAAAGGGCGCTTAAACCAGACCTGGTATCAAATCCGCATTGGCAATCGGCTGGCCTATGTGAGCTCGCTTGATGCACAAATCGACAATGGTATTCCCGTGCTCACCTATCATCACATCCTGCGTGATGAAGAAAATACGCGCTTCCGCCACACCTCCACCACCACCTCGGTACGTGCTTTCAACAACCAGATGACCTGGCTGCGCGACAGGGGCTATACCACCCTGAGTATGTATCAGCTGGAAGGTTACGTGCGAAACAAAATGAATCTTCCGGCGCGGGCGGTGGTTATCACTTTTGATGATGGCCTGAAATCGGTCAGCCGCTATGCGTATCCGGTGCTGAAGCAGTACGGCTTTAAAGCGACGGCGTTTATTATCTCGTCGCGCATCAAAGCGCATCCGCAAAAGTGGGACCCGAAATCGCTGCAATTTATGAGTATTTCTGAACTGCGTGGGATTCAGGATGTGTTTGATTTCCAGTCACATACCCACTTCCTGCATCGTGTTGACTACTCTCGTCATCCGATATTATTGAGCCGCAGTTATCACAATATTCTGTTCGACTTTAAACGCTCGCGCCGGGCGCTGGCGCAGTTCAACCCGCACGTGCTGTATCTCTCTTACCCCTTTGGCGGCTATAACGCCACGGCGGTGCAAGCGGCAAACGACGCGGGGTTCCATCTGGCGGTGACGACGATGAAAGGGAAGGTGAAGCCGGGGGATAATCCGTTCCTGTTGAAACGACTCTACATCTTAAGAACGGATTCGCTGGAGACGATGTCGCGGCTGGTCAGCAACCAGCCGCAGGGGTAGGGCAATCAGGCAACCTGAACCGGAATTGCTTTCGCGGTGCGTTTCATCTCGTTGTCGCCTTCGAAGTAAGCGACTTTCGGACGCCAGGTGCGGGCTTCTTCATCCGGCATGGTGACGAAGCTTGCGATGATCACGATATCGCCCACTTCCGCACAATGCGCTGCTGCGCCGTTTACGGAGATGATGCGGGAACCGCGCTCTGCCGCGATCGCGTAAGTGGAAAAGCGCTTACCATTGGTCACGTTCCAGATATCAATGGCTTCGTTTTCAAGAATACCGGCAGCGTCAAGGAAATCCTGGTCAATGGCGCAAGAGCCTTCGTAGTGCAGGTCAGCCTGGGTCACTTTGACGCGATGGAGCTTACCTTGCAGCATAGTGCGAATCATAACTTCTACCTTTCTACCATAACGATAACAAAGCTGATGTGAATATCAGCTTCAGGAAATTCCTGGCAGTATTGCCCGATTTTGGTTGGGTGTCTACTCATCTGGTGTCGTTTCTTCGCACAGTTTGCGTACAGCTGCGAGAAACTGACGGTAATGAATGTATGCCGTTGATTTTTATCCCGAGCCTGCTCGAGGCGCTAACAATACCTGGCTGACGCCGCGCAGTTGTTCCAGCGATACTGCGCGTACAGGATGCAGGACAAAGGCCGGGATAATGGAAACAGTCGCCACTACGCCGCATGATGCGGTATTCAAAAACTTTTTGACGCACACCGATACGGCACGGGATTTTCTGGATATTCACTTGCCGGAGGAAATCAAAGCGATTTGCGATCTGAGTACGCTCACGCTGGAATCCGGGAATTTTGTCGAAGAGAGTTTACAGGAGCAGTACTCTGACGTGCTTTACTCCGTATCGATGCAGGGACATCCAGGTTATCTGCATATTTTGATCGAGCACCAGAGCACGCCGAGCAAGAAAATTGTCTTTCGGATGATGCGCTATGCTATTGCCGCGATGCACCGCCATCTCGAAGCGGGGTTTCAGCAGTTACCGCTGGTGGTACCTATCCTTTTCTACCAGGGAAAAACATCGCCTTACCCCTACTCGATGTGCTGGATGGATATGTTTGCCTCCCCGGAACTGGCGCGACGCCTTTACAGCGAACCTTTCCCGCTGGTGGACATTACCACCATACCGGACGATGAAATTATGCAGCATCGTCGCGTGGCCATACTGACCAGCCGAAAATATTCTACCGTGAACTGGGAAGGCGCTTGCCGAAGGAGAAAACAATGGGGACTGTTGCTGAGTGGCTTGAAGAGCAGGGGATGCTGAAGGGAATTCAACAGGGCATGCTGCAAGGCGAAAGCAATGCCACGCATCGGGTTGCGGCCCGTATGCTGAAAAGCGGCATGTCGCCAGAACTCGTTGCGGAGATGACCGACTTAACCCGCGAAGAAATCGACAAAATCCCCGACTGGCGCTAACCGTCGTCAGCGCCAGTTTCGGTCAATCAGCCTAATTCGACAATTTTGTTGTCGATCAGGCGTGCCTGTCCGAGCCATGCGGCCATCAGGATCACCGCACGTTTGCTGCTGTCGGTCAGGTCGAGCAGGGTATCGGCATCGCGGATCTGAATGTCGTCGGCGCGGAAGCCTTTTTCATTCAGTTCCTGCTCGGCGATGGCGATAATTTCCGGCTGGTCGCGTTCACCGTTTTGCAGTTTTTCTGCCACGTTACTGAGCACTTTATACAACCCAGGGGCGATCTTACGCTGATCTGACGTCAGGTAGCCGTTACGTGAACTGAGCGCCAGGCCATCTTTGGCGCGAATAATCGGCACGCCCACGATTTCAATATCGAAGCCCATGTCGGCAACCATCTTGCGAATGAGCGCCAGCTGTTGGAAATCTTTCTCGCCGAAGCAGGCGATATCCGGCTGGATCAGGTTAAAGAGCTTGCTGACGATGGTGGAGACACCGCGGAAGTGCCCCGGGCGGCTGGCGCCTTCGAGCATGGTCGAGAGACCCGGAACATCAACAAAGGTATGGTTTTCGGTGCCCTGAGGATAGATTTCCTGGGCTGACGGCGCGAAAACCAGATCCACTTTGCGCTTGTTCAGCTTTTCGCTGTCTTCCTGCAAAGTGCGCGGGTAGCGCGCCAGATCTTCCGGGCGATCAAACTGCATCGGGTTAACGAAAATACTGACCACTACCACATCGGCCCGCGCTTTCGCTTCATCAACCAGCTTCATATGACCATCATGCAGATTGCCCATGGTGGGCACCAGCGCCACGCGCTTGCCTTCCATACGCAGACGGCGGATATGTTGACGCAGCAGCGGCAGGGTTTCGATAATTAACACAACGTGACTCCTTAATGGAAACTGTGTTCTTCGCCCGGATAAACGCCGGACTCGACTTCAGCCATATACTGCCGCACCGCCGCGCGGATGTCGCCCGTTTCGGCAAGGAAATTTTTGGCAAATTTAGGGATATGACCGCCGGTAATACCGAACGCATCGTGCATCACCAGAATCTGCCCGTCGGTGACGTTGCCTGCACCAATACCGATAACCGGGATCGTAAGCGCTTCGGTAATACGTTTCGCCAGCTCAACCGGCACACATTCCAGCACCAGCAGTTGTGCACCTGCGGCTTCCAGCGCCAGCGCGTCGCTCAGCAACTGCTCGCCCGCATCGCCGCGCCCCTGCACTTTATAACCGCCGAAGACGTTGACCGACTGCGGCGTTAGTCCCAGATGGCCGCACACTGGCACAGCACGTTCGGCCAGCATTTTAACCGTGTCGGCGAGCCATGCACCGCCTTCAATTTTGACCATGTTCGCGCCCGCGCGCATCACGATAGCCGAGTTTGCAAACGCCTGTTCCGGTGTGGCATAGGCCATAAACGGCAGGTCAGCCAGCAGCAGGCAGTTTGGCGCGCCGCGACGTACGGCGGCGGTGTGATAGGCGATGTCTTCAACGGTCACGGGAAGGGTGGATTCATGCCCCTGAACGGTCATGCCCAGCGAATCGCCGACCAGCATCACGTTCAGACCTTCGTCAGCAAACAGTTTGGCGAAGCTGTAGTCGTAAGCGGTGATGGTGGCGAAGCGTTTTTTTTCTTGTTTGTATTTGTTCAGTAAGGAGATGGTGGTCGGTTTCATCATAACCCCTGTTAGCCATAAGTGTTATCGATAGGATTGGCGCATTGTAGGGGATGTGAGTGATGAGTGTTAGCCCTTTATGGTCAAAACCGGCAGCGTTAGCTGCCGGGATTTTACTCAGGGGTAGGTGATGGAGAAGACGCCCGTCGCTTTGAAATCTCCGCCCTGGATTTGCTGATTACCATCCTGCTTGAGCGTCGCGGTGAAATTCAGTGTTTGATCGGACGGAGACCCCGAAGCATTACTGCCAATAATACCGTTTGAGGTATCCGGGTTATCGCCATACGCTTTATAGATTGAGGAGGCGTCGTTTGGCTTGAGCACCACTTCCGGATAATGCGAGTTGGACTCGCCTTTAATTTCTACGCCTACGCCGCTGGCGGCATCTGTTGTCAGCGAGTTTCCCAATAGTGAGGTTGATACTGCAGGCGCCCCGGTGGTCAGTTTGACCTCAATGTTAGTCACCCGATAACACCCTTTCAGCACAATTGAAAAAGGCACGCCATTTACACCGTCGATAACCTCTTTCGAACTGTATTCACCCAACCCTACCGTATCGCCCTTACTGACGCTGCTGCCGGAGAGTATCGCCGACGTACAGGTTGGAGACGTTAATGTGACATTCCCCATATTGAAGGTCTGAAAAATAGTGTGGGTATTGAGGTTTCCGCCCGGAGACTGGTTTTTCAACGCGTAGTGATAGGTGGTATCACTCAGCAGGGCAATACTGCCGCTGGTGTCAGGATCGAAGGTAGCGTCGTTATAAAAGTCGATGTCGATATTAGAGACTAAGCCACCAAGGGTCTGATACCAGCCAAGATCGCTCGGGCAGCTTGTTGAGTGAAGGTTGAGTGATTGCGGATTAGTATCACCGATATAAAAGTCGTCTGGTGACGTCGTGGCATACGACCAAAGATTATACATGCGCATGGTGAAATACAGCCCTTGCATGTTGGTTTTCAAAAGTTGGTGACCATTGTAGATATACGGGCTTTTAATAAAATGACTCTCCAGTGAAATCTGTCCGCCCATACCGCCAGGGGAGCAGTAAATGACCCCCGTATTACCATTGCCAGCGGTATCGGCCTGTAGCTGGATTTTTACATTACTGTATTGCAGTGCTGTGGCGCGTCCGATCACCACCTGGCTGTTGCCCGTAGTAAAAGTGGTTGTGGAATAACCATCACCAGCCGGACCTTTGTTTTTCTCACTGCCACCACCATCAACGGTTGTTTTACTGCCAACAATCAATGTATTTGCGGCCTGCAGGTAGCCTGAATATAAGGGCAGTAAAAGCAGAAGTATTTTGCCCCATTTGGGTAACAGAAAACGGTTCATTTCATCATCCTTGAGAACGAATAACATTATTCATAATAAACACCCACAAACACGCTGGCTCTTACTAAGCCGCCGGTCACGGCTTGTGCCAGATCGATCTTCTGCATCCGAGCATAAAAATGGTAGGTGGCATTGGCTAACTGATCCGCGCTCACGGGGTAAATACTTTGCGGTTGGCCGTGGGTGTTCAGCACATTGAAAATACTTTGCGCATCCTGGGTGGATAAAATCACGATGCCGACGTTTTTAGCGCCATTGGCAGCCTGATTGGCGAAAACTTGCTGATTGGTTGCGCCGAGGGTGCCGGCGACGGGCGTAAAACTCACCGTAAGACGTGAAGGATTCTTCCCTGCAACCTGCGCGCAGTCGCTGACCGTAATGTAGAACGACTGACCTCCGGTATAAACGCGATCAACGGAAGTATTCGTGTTCAGATAGTTGTAATCCACCGTGCCTAAATCAATGCTCCCACTATTATCGAGCGTGACCTTGCAACTGGTGCTGACAACGTTGGCGGTCATATTAATGTTGGTATTGGCGACGCAGACCCCTGATATAAGCCATAAGCTGGTGACGAACAGGCGAAAAAGTGATTTCATCGTCATTTACTCATAGGTTACTGAAAAGACAGCGTTAGTGGAGAACTGTCCCGCGCGTACATCGGCGATGGTATTGTCTGTGGCGACGACAATTCTGGCGCTTAACCACCAGTGAACGATGTTCATGCCCGCAGCGCCCGTTAGATCCACAATGCTGGTCGGTTTTGTTTTGCAGTTTAGCTGCACACTTCCCTGACCTTCCGGCTGATTGGTTGTCCATACTTCAATCGATACGCCGGTTGCAGCATCATCGTTGCTGGAAGCCAGGGCGTTGCGAAATCCGCCGCCCGTGCTGGAAGCGCCATCGCATCCGGTTTGTGGCGAGAGGGTAACTTTGGCCTGATCTTTGGCTAAACCTTCACAATTTGAAAACACCAGGCTGAAATTCTGATATTTAGTCTTATTCGCGAGTTCGTTCAGATAGACATCGCCAATATCGATAGTTGTCGCTTGCAGGTCCTGCGCGTTGTGAAGTTCTGCTGTGCAGGTACTGGCGGTAACGGTTGTCCTCACCGTCACGTTCAACGTACTGGAACCGGCCAGGCATTGCGTGTTTATTCCGATGATCAACAGTAGCGCCACAATTATGCGTTGATAATTCATACACTATCCCTGTTAGTTATAAGTAAAAACGAATATCGCTTTTGTCTGAATCACGCCGGGTATCATGTTGTAAGAATTGGTTGTCCGGCGAACTATCCCTGTAATATCAAAGCCGTTGGCGATATCGTTGCGTGTCCAGTTAATAGGCGTCGTTCCATCCACTTTAAACCGCAGGCTGTCATCATCATTAAGCCGTTTAAAGCCCACGCCAATGTAACTGGCTCCGCCTGTTAGCGAGGAATCATTCACCAGTAACGAGTCGGTATAACCGCTGTGTTTACCGCCAATGGTCATCGACATGCTGGAGATGTAGTTATTACAGTTAATCGGCAATAGCTTAAAGCTGGCTTCGGTTTTGGAAGTTTTATTGGTGACATCGGAAACCCCCATCGTCGGTAAATCCAGAAAGTAGTTCTCTGACGATGAGTCACCGCTGAGATTCGCGCCATTGAGCGCACTCACCGTCATCGCGCAGGTGGTCTCTTTGATAGTCGCGGTAAAGTTAACCGACATATCGACGGCCAATACCCACGGTGCATTGAGCAGCGTCGTCAGTAACAGGGTTAACCGTAAAAAGGATCTCATTTCCTCTCCTGTGATTGCAGGGTGCAGGGAACTGCATTTAATACAATGGTTTTGCCCGTCATGGTGGGAGAGGGCGGTATCTGGTAGTGAATGCGGCACTGTTGCTGGCTATTTTTCTCATACCAGGAAACCACCAGTTCCCCTTCGTCGGCAATACCGCGAACGAAAGCCTGGCTCCCCTGCCCAACCGTGCCGATGGACTTCCCGCTGCTGTCCGTCACATCGGAAGCAAACGGTACGGGCTGCTTATCACTGCGCAGCAGATTGAGAATGGCGCTGCGCCCGGTATCGGTGTCGAATTGGCTGAAGATAACCGCCCCCTGGCGCGGGATCGCGACGGTGCTGGTACTTTTCAGTTCCACATCTTCATCCAGGTTGTCCACATTGAGGGCGACGGTATTTTCGTGATACGGCGAGAGCGCGCTGGTCACGCCGTAGCCAAATCGGTCAACGGTACTGCTGCCAAAGTTGATTTGCGCCCCTTTCGCGCCGGGCGCGTTAACCAGCGCCAGCGTGTCTGAATCGGTAAAGCTGTCGTTACTGAACGTTAGCCCGTGGCGGTGTAACACAAAGCCGCCATCGGTGCTCACGCCGTACTGACGACTGTGGTCACTACTGGCGGAGACGGAACCAGAAAGGGTTCCCCAGGGCGACTCATAGCTGGTGAAGCCACTGACGGTTTTCAGGCTCTCCGTCTCTTTCATTGCGTTATAAGAGGTGTTGACGCTGTAGTTCCAGCGGTTGTCCCTGCTGTAGCCGGTGGCGTTAGCGTTGTATTGCGAACTGCCCTTCATATCGCTGTTGACGCTGGTATTGAGCGTTCTGAACCCTCCTTCTCGGCTATCGCGGCCAAACAGTTTGTCCAGCGGAATGGTCAAGCTGAGATAGATAGAGTCATCTTTGTTATTGTCTTCGTCATAGGTACGTTGCAGGCTGACGCTGTAGCTGGCCCAGTCAAAGCCGTTGCTGTAACCAAACGCAAAACTACTCTGCGATTCATTAGTGACCCAGTAGTCCGTCCAGGTCCCGTTCAAATAGAAGGAACCATAATCCTGATCGCCATTTTTTAACGTCTGGTTGAGGCTGACGCTGAACTGGTTTTTCATACGCCCATAGGAGACGATTCCGTTGTAGCCATCATCATAAGGATGGTTAGCGGCGTTAATCAGCGTTAAGGCGTCGTTCAGGCCGAGATAGTTTTTTGTCGAGTAGCGATACGCTGCAATGTTGAGTGACGTTTCGGTCGGCGCAAAATATTTGTTCCACGAAATACGATAGCTCTGGCCTTCATAGGTTTTGTCGTTGGGGATTTCGGTGTGCGACTGCGTCACATCCAGAGAAAATGCCCCCAATGAGGTGTTCATCCCAAGCCCTAACAGCCCGGCCCAGTAGCCGTTATCGGTCATTTGCAGGCCGGTATAGCCGGTAAAGGTATTGCTTAACCCGTAGTAGTACGTTCCCTGTATCAGGTTGGGCTTGTCCTTCAGCTCATCTTTTTTGACTTCACCCGCGCTGATGTCCCATTTGCCCACGCCGGGGCGCATCATCTGGATCACCGACGAATAGGCCTGGGTGAACGTCCGCTGTGAGCCGTCAGACTCGGTGACAGTAACTTCGAGGTCTGCGCCAAACCCGGCTGGCGACAAATCATCGATAGCAAAGGGG
The DNA here is from genome assembly GCF_055796175.1 of Pseudocitrobacter sp. 2023LY-00077. Classification (NCBI taxonomy): domain Bacteria; kingdom Pseudomonadati; phylum Pseudomonadota; class Gammaproteobacteria; order Enterobacterales; family Enterobacteriaceae; genus Pseudocitrobacter; species Pseudocitrobacter sp. 2023LY-00077. Next base: position 166,643 of record NZ_JBSPEI010000010.1, read on the forward strand.
CCTGGTGGCACCGTCGTTTCGTAAATCTTGTAGCCGTTCTGGGTAATCGTCACTTTGGCGTTGGAGTTCGCGACCCCGCGGATCACCGGCGCATAAGAGGCGAGCGTCGGCGGCAGCATGCGGCTTTCGCTGTAGAGGCGAACCCCACGAATACGAACGGAATCAAAGGTTTCGCCCGTGGTGTTGGTTTCACCGACAACCAGTTGCGACCGCAGCCTGGTGATATCACGTTGCAGGTACTTATCCTGAAACTCGAAGCTGCCGCCGTTGTCCTGGTCCCACGAATAGTTGCCGTGCGACCGGAAATGCCATCCCCATAAATTAAAGCCGCCCATCAACCCGGCATAGGTACTCTCTGAGGTTTGATTTGGCGACTCACTGCGCCAGCCATTCAGCGTGTAAGAGAGCATTGCCGCGTTGATCCCCTCGTCCCACAGGGAAGGATCCACATAGTTGGCGTAGGTTTTTTGCAGCCAGAGCTGGGGAACATTAATGTCCAGCCGCTGATCGTTACTGTTATAGCTGAGGCTGGATTGGGGAATGGCGACCTCAAGATTAAGACAGTCCTGTGCTGCACTGTCCCGTTTTTGCAAAATCGCGGTATCGTCGAGATTATCCGGCTGGCGAATATGCAGTTGTAGCAGCGTGTTGGCAGAGATACAGGGTTTGGCGCTACGGCTTTTTGCTATTTCAATAAACTCGACAGACAGGTTGCTGGTCGGTTTATTGTTGATAAACACGCTAACGTCGTGACGACCAGGCAAAGCGGGATTGCCATCACTGTAGCGATCAACGTCGATGTTTTTGGCACCGGCGCCCATCAGGAAGGTGTTATCAAATTCAACGGCTTCCTCTGCCGCCACGGCGCTTTGCGCGCAGGGCAGCAGACTGCACGCCACCAGACAGGCGAGTGGAGAGAGGGGAAGTTTTGTGCCGTTGAAAGGCGTCGTCATTGTGCAATCCCTGCGTATTCAGTCAGCACGTCAAAGCTTCACTTTGCCGTCAATGGCGCCGCCAAAGTCGTTGATGGCGGTATATTCAATCGTCGCGCCAGCAGGTGCCGTGCTCAGACCTTTCACCGTCATATCAGCGCTGCTTTTCGGGGAGACCATCGTGGCGTCTACGGTGTATTTTTTTCCACCCGAAATCAGGCTAATGCCGCTAAAAGAGACGTGATACGGCGTTGGGTTAGTGGCCTGAAGCACGACTTTTCCGCCAGAGGATTGCAGATGCCAGGTCAGTTGTTTCGGTGAGTCCGGTGCGCTACCGGTCAGGTTAGCCGGACGGTAAAACAGTTTGATGCGGGTGCGGAAAGCCAACTGCAGGATATTTTTCCCCTGAGCATCGGCTTCGCTCATTTTGGGTGGCACTTCCAGCGCATTGAACCAGAAAACGCTTTCGCGATCGGCAGGCAAGGTTTGGCTGGTATTCCAGGCGATTTTCACCGTCTGCCCACGTTTACCGTCCACACGAGAGACCGGCGGCGTGACGGTAAAAGGCACGGTGATGGTGCTGGGGTCCGCGTTTTCGCTGCCGGTATCAATCCAGGTTTGCACTAGTAGCGGGCGGGTGCCTTTGTTTTCCATACGTAGGGAAACCTCTTTCTGGCCCGCGTTGTAAATAATACGCGTGCCGGAAAGCACAATATCGGCACAGGCGGAAAAGCTGGCTAATGCGCCTGCGCAGGTGAAAAGTGAAGCAAGGAGTAACTGACGCGTCCTGGTCATAACGATATCCTTAATGAGGTTATACAGGCAGCCCGACATCGACTGCCTGGTCGGTATCATGAATTACGGGTAAGTCACCGTATAAGCCGCGTTGGTTTTCACAAACCCGGCAACGACAGGAATCGTCGATGCCTGCTTAACGTAAGACGCCTGGAAGTTCCAGGTCCCTTTACCGTTGGTTAACGTGAGGGATTTAACATCGGTGCTGTCGTTAATTTTGACCTGTTCGTAGGTGCCAGCGCTTGGAACGTAGTGAACGGCAATGGCAACGCCGCTTGCCGCCTGGCTTACGGACATATCGTTATTCAGGGTGCCCTGGCTGTTACTGAAGAAGACCGAGCTCATATTCAGTTTGGCTTCAGCGGCCGGGGGCAAGTTTGCTGAGCAGTCCACCGTAATGGAGAATGGCTCAGCTTTCGCACCAACAGCGGCAGCATTGACTACGCCAGCATCGTTAACTTCAGCCGTTGTTGCGGTTTCCAGGCCAATTTGCCCATCCTGTGCACCACCGTTGACGTGCAGGTTACAGGTGTTATCACTCACCAGACCTGCGAAATCCAGTTGGCCGCCATCCAGCGCGAAGGCCGAACTGGTAAACATAACTAATGCCGCAGCAATAGCGCTTTTCTTCAACATAAAAATATCCTTATAAAAGTTTATGGAGGTGATGGTATTCACCTGCGCGGATTATAAATAACGCCGAAACTGAAGAAAAATAATCACGTTGAATGAAAGCTCTGCGAATTATTTAGTTATTCATTATTTGTATGTTTTTGGTTTTTTCTCGCTATTTCGCACGGTATATCGTGTTACCGTGCGAAGAATAGCGCGACTCTTTAAGGATACGTTATCGTGTAAGCAGCATTGGTCTTAACAAAACCCGCAACGACAGGAGTAGATGCTGCCTGTTTGACATAGGAAGCCTGGAAGTTATAGGTACCTTTGCCGTTCGTTAATGTCAGTTTCTTTGTATCGGTACTGTCATTAATTTTGACTTGCTCAAATGTGCTGGCGGCAGATTGATAGTGAACAGCAATTGCCACCCCGTTTGCCGCCTGACTCACAGACATATCGTTATTGAGTGTGCCCTGACTGTTACTGAAAAAGACTGAACTCATGTTCAGATTAGCTTCAGCAGAAGCGGGCGTATTTGCGGAGCAATCTACCGTGATGGAGAAGGGTTCTGGCTTAGCGCCTGTGGTTACAGCATTCACCACCCCGGCAGCGTTTACCTCCGTGGTGGTTGCGGTTGCAAGGCTGATTTGCCCATCCTGTGCCCCCCCATTGACGTGCAGGTTACAGGTGTTATCACTCACCAAACCGGAGAAATCGAGTTGCCCTCCATCCAGCGCTAACGCCGGTAATGAAACGAGAGAAAAGAGAATGCCAAGAGCGAGTTTTTGTTTTGCCATTAAAATATCCTTATTAAACAATAGATAGAAAAATAACCAGTAATGATACTTCTCGGCGCAGTTATACCGATGACTTTGTTTTTTGTAAAATTCACAAATTCAATGTTAAATTATGTTTCATTCGTTGTTTGCATTAAATTTCATATGGTTATATTTTCTTTTTTTATCATATTTTTGCTTTGATGATTTCAAAATGGGGATGGATGGCTCAGGTTTTATCCTAACGTCATGAAAGTACAGGTGGTATTTCCGTGTTTGTTAGGGTTTGCTAAGAAGTTATAATATATTTGCGGTGTGTATTTTGTTGTTGTTATATATTTTGATTATGAATATTATTTGCTATGGTGTATTGATTGCAGCAAACCATTAATTATATTTAAATGAGAATTAAGAAAATATAATTTCCTGGAGTCAAGGGATATTCAGTAAAATGTAAACATTAACAATAAAGATTAAAATAATCTTACTAAAACCGCCGCCCGTGCTGTACAGGCGATGTAACGGAAGGATTACCAGCGAGAAGGGCAGGGGGCGTTTATTACCGCAAGGCGTTGGCGTAATGCCTCACCATTCGGGAACACCAGCTCCGGCGCAATCTCAAACAGCGGCCACAGCATAAACCCACGATTCTTCATATCGTAGTGCGGCACCGTCAAACGCTCGGTGTTAATCACCGCATCCCCAAACAGCATGATATCAAGGTCCAGTGTACGGGGCCCCCAGCGTTCCGCTTTACGTACGCGGCCCTGCTGCAATTCGATGCGTTGGGTATGGTCGAGCAGTGCCTCAGGGGCAAGAGAGGTTTCCAGCGCCACGGCGGCGTTGAGGTAGTCTGGCTGATCCTGCGGCCCCAGCGGAGGGGTGCGGTAAAAAGACGAGAGCGCGACAATTCGGCTGTATGGGATCTCGCCCAGCGCCTGAATTGCCGCATTGACCTGCTCCAGCGGAGAGGCCAGATTACTGCCGATTGCGATATACGCAAGGGTCATGCGTTGTTGCTCTCGCGACGCGGCGCGCGTTTGCGCGGGCGACGATGGCGACGGCGGGTATCCGGCTCGTCATCCAGGTTGGTAAGCATGTCTTTCTGCGCCGGCGGCGCGGCCACCTGGAATTCGCCCCACCATTGGGTCAGACGTTGCAGCTCCGTGTTGCGTTCCGCTTCGGCGCGCAGCGCCAGCAAATCGTAGGCGGCACGGAATTTCGGATGCTCCATTAACTTCCACGCACGTTTACCCTGGCGACGAGACATTCGCAGCTGTAATTGCCAGATATCGCGAACCAGTGAGGTAATGCGTTTTGGAATGGCCAGCGATCGGCAGGCTTCATCCAGCACGTCGTTCATTGCCAATGCGAACGCATCGTGATAGGTCAGGCCGCTTTCCTGGGTGATTTTTTGCGCCATCTCCAGCAGCGGATACCAGAACATCGCCGCAAACAGGAACGCCGGGTTCACACGCATATCGTTACGGATGCGGTTATCGGTATTTTTGAAGACCTGGCTGATGATCCGTTCCATCGCACTGTCGCCTTCTTCAGTGAAGTAGCGAGTAATGGTCGGGAACAGCGGCTGGAACAGATTGTATTCACGCAGCAGCTTATAGGTATCGTAGCCGTAGCCTGCCTGCAACAGTTTCAGCGACTCTTCAAAGAGGCGCGCTGGCGGGACGTCGTTAATCAGCGTCGCCAGACGTGGGATCGGCTCGGCGGTCTCTTCACTGATGCGCATGCTCAGCTTGGCAGCGAAACGCACGGCGCGCAGCATTCGCACCGGATCTTCGCGATAACGCGTTTCTGGATCGCCGATCAGGCGAATCACGCCTTCTTCCAGGTCCTGCATACCGCCGACGTAATCACGAACGGTAAAATCGGCCACGCTGTAATAAAGGCTGTTGATGGTGAAATCGCGGCGCTGGGCATCTTCTTCGATGGAACCGAAAATGTTATCGCGCAACAGCATGCCGTTTTGCCCACGCTGAGAGGTGGTACGGTCAGATTGCGTCTCTTCGTGGTGCCCACGGAAGGTGGCGACTTCAATGATTTCCGGGCCAAACATGACGTGGGCCAGACGGAAGCGACGACCGACCAGGCGGCAGTTGCGGAACAGTTTACGCACTTGTTCCGGCGTCGCGCTGGTGGTGACATCGAAATCTTTCGGTTTTTTGCCCAGCAGCAGGTCGCGAACACCGCCACCGACCAGATAGGCTTCGTAACCCGCCTTGTTCAGACGATAGAGAACCTTCAGGGCGTTTTCGCTGATATCTTTGCGGGAAATAGCGTGCTGCTCGCGCGGAATGACCGTCATTTGAGGACGGGCGACGGCATTGGCAGCCTCGCTTTCCTCACGGCTTAGCACCTTGCGGCAAAAATTAGCGACTCGGGTAAAAATGGTACACCTCGGTAGTGTCAGTCTTATGGACTAAAAAAATAGCGGCTAATCATAGCTCAGCATCATGCATTTGAGAATGGCGGATTTACAATCGCCCTTTCCGGCACGGTGTCAAGCGTCCAGTTATCTACAGCATTTTTCAGCAATTCGGCAAGCGTAAGATCCTGCCACTGCGCCACGACGTCCTGCCCTAAAAAGCGTAACGCCTGGGTTAAAATTGGGCGAGGATCGCCTTGTGGTAAGGCAGGCGCATGATTTTGCTTGGAAAGTTTAGCGCCTTCTGCGTTGAGCGCCAGCGGCAAATGAATATATTCGGGCTCGGGCCAGGCAAAATGGCGATAGAGAGAAATCTGGCGCACCGTCGGCTCGATTAAATCTGCGCCGCGGACAATTTCCGTCACGCCCTGAAAGCGATCGTCAACCACAACAGCAAGATTATAGGCAAACAGACCATCACGGCGATGAATAATAAAATCTTCCGTGGCCAGTCGCGGGTCGGCGATAATTTCACCGCGCAGGTTATCGTGGAACGCCAGCACAGGCTCATTCTGACGAATACGCAGCGCGGCGTTTTCCGCCCCGAGGGCTAAATCCCGGCAGTGCCCGTCATACATACCGCCAATACTCTGAATGCGTGCGCGGGTGCAGGTGCAGTAATAGCTGAGCCCTTGCTGATGCAGCCAGGCCAGCGCCTCGCGATAGGCATCATGGCGCTGCGATTGCCACAGCACATCACCGTCCCACTCCAGCCCATAATGTTCCAGCTGGCGCAAAATTGTGGTTGCGGCACCGGGAACTTCACGAGGGGGGTCGATATCTTCAATGCGGACCAGCCAGCGGCCCTGCCGGGCGCGTGCCTGGAGATAGCTGCCAAGCGCGGCTATCAGCGAACCAAAATGCAGCTCACCGGATGGGGAGGGGGCAAATCGCCCGATGTAAGGTTGTGATGACATGCTTATAGCGTCTATAAAAACGGCAAGGCGGGAATCGCTCCCGCCTTGAGAATAGTTATGGTCGTTAGCGCTGGTTAGCCGGCCATCTGTTTTTCGCGGATTTCCGCCAGCGTCTTGCAGTCAATGCACAGATCGGCAGTCGGACGCGCTTCCAGACGACGGATGCCAATTTCGACACCGCACGATTCGCAGAAGCCGAAATCTTCGTCCTCTACTTTCTTCAGCGTTTTCTCGATCTTTTTAATCAGCTTACGCTCGCGATCGCGGTTACGCAGTTCGAGGCTGAACTCTTCTTCCTGGGCTGCACGGTCAACCGGGTCCGGGAAGTTGGCTGCTTCATCCTGCATGTGTGTAACGGTGCGATCGACTTCATCCCGAAGTTGATTACGCCATGCTTCCAGAATACGACGGAAGTGCGCCAGCTGGGCTTCGTTCATATACTCTTCGCCCGGCTTCTCCTGGTACGGCTCCACCCCAGCGATGGCGAGAATACTCAGGGACGATGTTTTACGGTTTTGCCCTTCTTGCATGTTGCTTCTCCTTAACACGCACTATCGATCCCCGTGTTCGGGGGAAAAATCAGGCCGCTATAAATAGCAGATGCGATTCCGTATGGCAATTATCTAAACGTAACACTTGACAATGCTGTGAGGAAAAGCGTATTTGCGACGCAGCCCGAACACTTAATATCCAGATCACACCCGTGGTAACGTGACGGGCAACGGTGATCTCAGAGTGATGTTATCGGCAGAAAGTTCCGCTTTATAAGCCAGAATCTCTACCCCCCGTTTATGTGCTTCCGCTAACAGTTGTGCGTATTGAGCATCAATATGGTGTGCAGGTGCGAAATATTCAATGGCTGAGTGTAAAACAGTGAACAATAACACCGCCCGATCGCCCGCTGCGACAACGCCCATCAGCTCGCGTAAATGCTTCTGCCCGCGCAAAGTGACTGCATCCGGGAAGTAGCCATACTCCTTTTCCGCCAGCGTGACCGATTTCACTTCAATATAGCACCGGGGGCGATTATCCGCCTGTAACATAAGGTCAATTCTGCTGCCTTCTGCACCATATTTCACTTCAGTTTTCAGTGAACTATAGCCAACCAGCGCCGGAATCGTTTCAGACAGAATCGCCTCTTTGGCAAGCTGATTGGCGCGTTGCGTATTGACACAAATGAATGCCCCGGACTGGGTCTGAGTCATTTCCCACGTATGCGGATATTTGCGTTTAGTATTTTCTGACGTGGAATACCACACTGTGTCGCCAGGCGTGGCGCAGCCGGTCATTGCGCCGGTATTTGGGCAATGAATGGTGAGAGTTTCGCCTTCCGGCGTAACCACGTCGGCAAGGAAGCGTTTATAGCGTTGAATCAGCGTGGCGTGCTGGAGAGCGGGCGTAAAATCCATAAGGCGTCCTTGATTATTCTGAAAGTGTCCAGCGTTGAAGTGGGGTATAGCGCGTTCGACCGTTAATGAAGTTCGACTCATAAAGCACAAACTCGCTCACCGGGATTTCCCAGTGAAAGCCGGGAGCCGGAATCGGCACCGCATGCGCCGTATTACGCAGCAAAGTAAGATGCGGATGAAACGGCTGCGGGCTCTGATAACAGCCGCTACGCGCCGCCTGGGCTCTTAGCAGATTAGCCAGCTGTAACAAGCCACGCGGCGGCTGACGCGTGCCCAGCCACACCACGCGGGAACGCAGCCATTGCCCGGCGTCGTCGAGATGCAGCGTAAAGCCCGGCTGGCGGATGCGGCCCGCCATTGTCGCCAGAGCGGCCTGCTTCTCGGCGCTAATCTCACCCAGAAACGCCAGAGTGATGTGCATATTCGCCGCCGCAACCGGCCTTCCCGCGTCATCCGGGAAGTTATCCGCTCGCCAGCGCACAATCTGGCGCTGGATTTTGGTCGGGATCTCAATGGCGAAAAAGACTCTTTTCGACTCAGACATAGTGGGTACTCGGTAATGAATTGTGGCGATGCTACAATGTCCGCCTTTCAATGTTAACCCTTTGGAGCCAAACGTGTCGCTGTTGCCGGTCGCCGCTGTTCTACCCGATCTTCTTTCCGCACTGGCAAACGCGCCTGTGGTACTGCTTAACGCGCCGACGGGGGCGGGGAAATCGACATGGCTGCCGCTGCAAATTTTGCGCGAGGGTAACATTAACGGGCGGATTATTCTGCTTGAGCCGCGCAGGCTGGCGGCGCGGAATGTCGCGCAACGACTGGCTGAACTACTGGATGAAAAGCCCGGCGAAACGGTCGGTTACCGGATGCGTGCGGAAACCTGTGTGGGGCCGAATACGCGTCTTGAAGTGGTGACTGAAGGTATTCTGACGCGCATGATCCAGCACGATCCCGAACTGACGGACGTAGGGCTGGTGATCCTCGATGAATTCCATGAACGCAGTTTACAGGCGGACCTCGCGCTCGCCCTGCTGCTGGACGTTCAGCAGGGGCTTCGCGACGACCTGAAACTACTGATTATGTCCGCCACGCTGGACAACGATAAGCTGCAAAGCTTGTTGCCGGATGCGCCGGTGGTCGCCTCGGAAGGGCGCGCATTCCCGGTGGATCGCCGCTATCAGGCGCTACCTGCCCATCAACGATTTGATGAAGCTGTGGCCATCGCCACGGCGGAACTGCTCCGCGCAGAGCCGGGCTCGCTGCTGCTGTTTTTGCCTGGCGTGGGTGAAATCCAGCGCGTGCAGGCGCATCTGGCATCGCGCGTGGCTTCTGATGTGCTGCTGTGTCCACTCTACGGTGCATTGCCGCTCAGCGAACAGCGTCAGGCTATTCTTCCTGCGCCTGTCGGCAAGCGTAAAGTCGTGCTGGCCACCAATATTGCCGAAACCAGTCTGACTATCGAAGGTATCCGCCTGGTGGTCGATTGCGCGCAGGAGCGCGTGGCACGCTTTGACGTGCGCACGGGCTTAACCCGATTGTTAACCCAACGCATCAGTCAGGCATCGATGACCCAGCGTGCAGGCCGCGCAGGGCGACTGGAACCGGGTATCTGTTTACATCTGCTGGGAAAAGAGCAGGCGGAACGCGCCACTGCGCAAAGCGATGCGGAAATTCTGCAAAGCGACCTCTCTTCGCTTCAGTTAGAGCTGCTGCAATGGGGTTGCTATGACCCTCAGCAGTTAAGCTGGCTGGATGCGCCGCCCGCGGCCAATCTGGCTGCCGCACGTCGCTTACTTACGCAGTTACAGGCGCTGGACGGCGAACGTCTGACCGCGCAGGGGCAGAAAATGGCGGTGCTGGGTAACGACCCGCGTCTGGCGGCGATGCTGATTGCGGCGAAAAGTGACGATGAGGCTGCCACGGCGGCCCGACTGGCGGCGATTCTCGAAGAGCCGCCGCGGGGTGCGGGTAGCGATTTGGGTCAGGCGTTTTCGCGCAATCAGTCGAACTGGCAACAGCGTAGTCAGCAGTTGCTCAGGCGTTTGAATCGGCGCGGCGGCAAAGCGGATAGCGACGCCATTCCCGCGCTGCTGGCGCAGGGTTTTCCTGACCGTATCGCCCGCCGACGCGGGCTGGATGGGCGCTATCAGCTGGCGAACGGTATGGGCGCAATGCTCGATAGCGATGATGCGTTAAGCCGCCATGAATGGCTGATTGCGCCGCTGCTGTTACAGGGCAACGCGTCGCCCGATGCGCGTATTTTACAGGCGTACGCGCTGGATGTTGACGCACTGGCGGCACGATGCCCTCAGCTGCTTGAACAGTCCGATACCATCGAATGGGACGAGGCGCAGGGAACCCTGAAAGCCTTGCGCCGTAGCCGCATTGGGCAACTGACGGTAAAAGTCCAGCCGCTGGCAAAACCCTCGGAAGACGAATTGCATCAGGCGATGCTCAACGGCATTCGCGATAAGGGTTTAAATGTTCTGAACTGGACAGAAGACGCGCAGCAGCTACGCTTGCGTCTGCAATGTGCTGCGCGCTGGTTGCCAGATGAAGCCTGGCCGGCGGTTGATGAGGCGTCGCTGCTGGCGGAACTCGAAGCCTGGCTGCTGCCGCATATGAATGGCGTAAAATCGCTGCGCGCGTTGAAAAACGTCAATGTCAGGGCGGCGTTACACGACTGGCTTCCCTGGTCATTACGACAACGTCTGGATAGTGAGCTACCAACTCATTACACTGTGCCCACCGGAAGCCGGATAGCTATTCGCTACGATGATGAAAATCCGCCCGCGCTGGCGGTGCGAATGCAGGAGATGTTTGGTGAGGCGAGCACGCCGACTATCGCCCAGGGGCGCGTGCCGCTGGTGCTTGAATTGCTCTCCCCGGCGCAGCGGCCATTGCAGATTACGCGCGATTTAAGCGCATTCTGGCAGGGGGCGTACCGGGAGGTGCAAAAAGAGATGAAAGGGCGTTATCCCAAACATGTCTGGCCGGACGATCCGGCGAACACCGCGCCGACGCGGCGGACGAAAAAGTATTCGTGAGGGAATTTTCCCCCCTCTCCCTCAAGGGAGAGGGGATAGATCGAGCAAAAATTGAGAGATATCTTCTTCTGTTCCAAAACGGAAGAACTGAGAATCAGGCCTTTGCGCCTGAATGTTGCGGAGAGAAAGCATGGCGGGGAATGACCGCGAGCCGATTGGACGTAAAGGCAAGCCTGCGCGTCCGGCGAAACAAAAGGTGAGCCGTCGTCGCCTCAGAGATGAGGATTACGACGACGATTATGATGATGACTATGAGGATGATGAGCCAATGCCACCACGTAAAGGAAAGGGCAAGGGCGGCAAGCCTCGTAGAAAACACGGCTGGTTCTGGCTGCTGGTGAAGCTGGCTATCGTTTTTGCCGTTCTGCTGGCGATTTACGGTGTCTATCTGGACCAGAAAATTCGCAGCCGTATCGACGGTAAAGTCTGGCAGCTGCCGGCGGCGGTGTATGGCCGCATGGTTAACCTTGAGCCGGATATGCCCATCAGCAAGAAAGAGATGGTGCAGCTGTTAACGGCGACACAGTACCGCCAGGTGACCGCGATGACGCGTCCGGGCGAGTTCACGGTGCAGGCCAACAGCATTGAGATGATCCGTCGTCCATTCGATTTCCCGGACAGTAAAGAAGGGCAGGTACGCGCACGTCTGACCTTTGACGGCGATCATCTGGAAACCATTGAGAATATTGAAAATAACCGCCAGTTCGGTTTCTTCCGTCTCGATCCGCGTCTGATCACCATGCTCTCGTCACCAAACGGCGAGCAGCGCCTGTTTGTGCCGCGTAGCGGTTTCCCGGACCTGCTGGTGGATACTCTGCTGGCAACCGAAGACCGCCACTTCTACGAGCATGATGGTGTGAGCCTCTACTCTATCGGTCGTGCGGTGCTGGCGAACCTGACGGCGGGCCGGACGGTGCAGGGCGCGAGTACGCTGACTCAGCAGCTGGTGAAGAACCTGTTCCTCTCCAGCGAACGTTCCTACTGGCGTAAAGCCAACGAAGCGTACATGGCTGTGCTGATGGATGCGCGCTACAGCAAGGATCGCATCCTTGAGCTGTATATGAACGAGGTCTATCTCGGTCAGAGCGGCGATAACGAAATTCGCGGTTTCCCGCTGGCTAGCCTGTACTACTTTGGCCGTCCGGTGGAAGAGCTGAGTCTCGATCAGCAAGCGCTGCTGGTAGGGATGGTGAAAGGGGCGTCCATCTACAACCCGTGGCGTAACCCGAAACTGGCGCTGGAGCGTCGTAACCTGGTGCTGCGTCTGCTACAGCAGCAGAACGTTATCGACCAGGAGCTGTATGACATGCTCAGCGCGCGTCCTCTGGGCGTGCAGCCGCGCGGTGGGGTGATTTCACCGCAGCCAGCGTTTATGCAGATGGTGCGTCAGGAACTGCAGGCGAAACTGGGTGATAAAGTGAAAGATCTCTCCGGCGTGAAGATCTTCACCACCTTCGACTCAGTGGCACAGGATGCGGCAGAAAAAGCCGCAACGGAAGGCATTCCGGTGCTGAAGAAACAGCGTAAGTTGAGCGATCTCGAAACGGCGATGGTGGTGGTTGACCGCTTTAGCGGTGAAGTCCGCGCGATGGTCGGCGGCGCAGAGCCGCAGTTTGCCGGTTATAACCGCGCGATGCAGGCCCGTCGTTCCATTGGCTCGCTGGCGAAACCGGCTACCTATCTGACGGCATTAAGTCAGCCGAATCAGTATCGCCTGAACACCTGGATTGCCGATGCGCCGATTTCTCTGCGTCAGCCAAATGGCCAGGTGTGGTCTCCGCAGAACGATGACCGTCGCTTTAGCGGTCAGGTGATGCTGGTGGATGCACTGACGCGTTCCATGAACGTGCCGACGGTTAACCTCGGTATGGCGCTGGGCTTGCCGGCAATTACCGATACCTGGCAGAAACTGGGCGTGCCGAAAGATCAGCTGCACCCGGTTCCGGCGATGATCCTGGGCGCACTAAACCTGACGCCGATCGAAGTGGCGCAGGCGTTCCAGACCATCTCCAGCGGCGGTAACCGCGCGACGCTTTCTGCATTGCGTTCGGTAATTGCGGAAGACGGCACGGTGCTGTATCAGAGCTACCCGCAGGCTGAGCGTGCCGTTCCGGCACAGGCCGCGTATATGACGCTGTGGACCATGCAGCAGGTTGTCCAACGGGGTACGGGTCGTCAGCTGGGCGCAAAATATCCGGGCCTGCATCTGGCGGGTAAAACGGGTACCACCAACAACAATGTCGATACCTGGTTTGCCGGGATCGACGGCCGTGAAGTGGTGATCACCTGGGTCGGTCGCGATAACAACCAGCCGACTAAGCTGTACGGGGCGAGCGGTGCAATGTCGATTTATCAACGCTATCTGGCAAACCAGTCACCGATCCCGCTGGTGCTGACGCCGCCGGAAGATATTGTCGATATGGGCGTCGATTACAACGGCAACTTTGTGTGCTCTGGCGGTTCACGTATGTTGCCGGTGTGGACGACCGACCCGGATGCACTCTGCCAACAGGGTGAGATGATGCAGCAGCAACAGGAGCAGCAGTCGGGCAATCCGTTCGACCAGTCCTCTCAGCCGCAGCAGCAACAGCAGCCACAGGAGCAGCCGAAGAAAGAAGAGAAAGACAGCGACGGCGTCGCTGGCTGGATCAAGGATATGTTTGGCGGTAATTAATATCGTCAACGCGCAAAGCCCGCTGAGTTAAGCGGGCTTTTTTATGCGCGATTGTCAGAATGTCGTAATGACTAAAACCAATCTATTAACCCTCTGTTTTCATCTGGTTATTTCTTGAACCTTTAACCCACCATACCCCCTATATTGCTTGCTATATCGCCGCCGTTTGGCCTATTATTCGGCGGTTATAATAATAATTCTCGTTTACGTTATCATTCATCATTTCATCAGAGATATACCAATGGCGCATCTGAAAACTGCTCAGCCAAACCACTCGCTGCGTAAAATCGCAGTCGTAGTAGCCACAGCGGTTAGCGGCATGTCTGTCTACGCACAGGCGGCGGTTGAACCGAAAGAAGAAACTATCACCGTCACTGCGGCTCCTGTTTCCCAGGAAAGCGCGTGGGGCCCGGCACCGACTGTCGCGGCGAAACGTTCAGCGACCGCAACCAAGACCGACACGCCGATTGAAAAGACGCCGCAGTCTGTTTCGGTTATCACTCGTCAGGAAATGGATACTCGTCAGCCGACTACGGTAAAAGATGCGATGGCCTATACGCCGAGCGTTTTCTCTACCCGTGGTAGCTCTTCCACTTATGATGTTGTTTCTATTCGCGGATTTACTGCACCTACTACCGTAAACACCAACCAGTATCTGGATGGTATGAAACTTCAGGGTAACAACTATTCTGAAGTCTCCATGGACCCCTATTTCCTGGAACGCGTTGAAGTTATGCGCGGGCCAACGTCTGTGCTGTACGGCAACAGCAACCCAGGCGGTATCGTGAGCATGGTCAGCAAACGCCCGACCACCGAACCCCTGCGCGAAATTCAGTTTAAAATGGGAACGGACAACCTGTGGCAGACCGGCTTTGACTTCAGCGACGCGATCGATGATGCGGGCGTGTGGTCCTATCGTCTGACGGGTTTAGGACGCAGCCAGGACACCCAGCAAGAGATGGCGAAATCAACTCGCTACGCGATTGCGCCTTCCTTCAGCTGGCGTCCGGATGATAAAACTGACTTCACCTTCCTGAGCAACTTCCAGAGCGATCCGGATGCGGGTTACTATGGCTGGCTGCCGCGTGAAGGCACAGTTGTGCCTTATGTTGATGCGAACGGTAACTCACATAAGTTGCCGACCGATTTCAACGAAGGCGAAAAAGACAACAAGATGCAGCGTCGCCAGCAGATGGTGGGCTACAACTTCTCTCATGCGTTTAACGATACCTTCACCGTGCGCCAGAACCTGCGCTACGACCAGGTGAAAACGCTTTATAAAGCGGTATACGGTTTTGGCTATGACGGCGCGGGTAAAATTAACCGCAACTATGTTCGTTCTGACGAAGCCCTGAATGCCTTTACCGTTGATACGCAACTCCAGTCCAACTTTGCTACCGGCGACGTTGACCATACGTTGCTGACCGGCGTCGATTACTCGCGTATGCGTAATGACGTTGATGCGCTTTACGGCTCTGCCAGCCCGCTGGATATGAGCAACCCGCAGTATGGTAATGCGAATGTGTCCGTCAACTTCCCGTACGCGGTACTCAACCGTATGGAACAGACGGGGCTCTACGCGCAGGATCAAATCGAGTGGGACAAGTGGGTGCTGACGCTGGGTGGTCGCTACGACTACGCGAAAACCTCAACTCTTACCCGTTCAAGTAACTCTTTAGCTGAGAAGAACGACCAGCAGTTCACCTGGCGCGGTGGCCTGAACTATCTGTTCGATAACGGTATTTCTCCGTACTTCAGCTACAGTGAATCTTTCGAGCCGACTTCTGGCTCAACGAAAGAGGGCACGCCGTTTGATCCGTCTCGCGGTAAGCAGTACGAAGCGGGCGTGAAGTACGTGCCTAACGACCGACCGATTGTGCTGACTGCGGCGCTGTATGAGCTGACCAAAAATAAAAACCTGACGGCGGATCCGAACGATCCTACCGGTATGTATAGCGTACAGGCGGGTGAAATTCGCTCTCGCGGCGTTGAGCTGGAAGCAAAAGCGGCGCTGAATGCGAACATCAACCTGACGGCTGCCTACAGCTACACCGATGCAGAATATACTGAAGATACTATCTTCAAAGGTAAGCGTCCGGCGGAAGTTCCGCGTAATCAGGCTTCCCTGTGGACGGACTATACCTTCTACGATACCGTTCTGAGCGGTCTCACCTTCGGTGCGGGTGTACGTTATACGGGTTCAACCGTCAGCTACTACAAAAACGATACCTCGACCGGGAAGAAAAACGATTCGTTCAATGTCGGCAGCTACACCGTGGCTGATGCGATGGTAAAATACGATCTGGCGCGTTTCGGCCTGCCGGGTTCGTCTGTTGCTGTGAACGTCAACAACCTGTTTGACCGTGAATATGTCTCCAGCTGCTATAGCGAATATGCATGCTACTGGGGTGCGGAACGTCAGGTTGTCGCGACAGCGACCTTCCGCTTCTAATCTCTCCTATCGGGCGCGGTTTATCCGCGCCCTTTGACAAGTTGACGGCTATGCAGGACATCACAACCCCTCCAGATACCACCTTTGCACTCGATAGCGTCTCGTTTCGGGTTCCAGGTCGCACGCTGCTTCATCCTCTCTCGCTCACCTTTCCGGTTGGGAAAGTGACCGGCCTCATCGGTCACAATGGCTCCGGTAAATCCACACTGCTGAAAATGCTTGGGCGTCATCAGCCGCCATCGGAAGGTGAGATTCTGCTGGACGGACAACCGCTCGACAGCTGGAACAGCAAAGCGTTTGCCCGCAAAGTCGCCTATCTGCCGCAGCAGTTGCCGCAGGCGGAAGGGATGACGGTGCGGGAGCTGGTGGCGATTGGTCGCTACCCGTGGCACGGGGCGTTGGGGCGTTTTGGCGCAGCCGACCGCGAAAAAGTGGAAGAAGCGATTACCCTGGTCGGGTTAAAACCGCTGGCCAATCGTCTGGTGGATAGCCTCTCCGGCGGTGAACGTCAACGCGCGTGGATTGCCATGCTGGTGGCGCAGGACAGCCGCTGCTTACTGCTGGATGAGCCGACCTCGGCGCTAGATATCGCGCATCAGGTTGATGTACTGGCGCTGGTGCACCGCTTAAGCCAGCAGCGCGGGCTGACGGTGGTGGCAGTGCTGCACGACATCAACATGGCCGCGCGTTACTGTGACTATTTAGTGGCGCTGCGTGGCGGCGAAATGATCGCTCAGGGCACGCCTGCTGAGCTGATGCGCAGCGAAACGCTGGAACATATTTATGGTATCCCGATGGGGATACTGCCACACCCGGCAGGCGCAGCGCCGGTAAGCTTTGTCTATTGATGGATGCCTCCTCTTTGATTAGCCGTCGGCGTTTACTGACGGCGATGGCGCTCTCGCCGCTGCTCTGGCAAATGCGCAACGCGCAGGCGGCGACGGTCGATCCTCATCGTATTGTGGCGCTGGAGTGGCTCCCGGTTGAGCTGCTGCTGGCGTTGGGCGTCACGCCTTACGGTATTGCCGATATCCCAAACTATAAGCTGTGGGTGAATGAACCCGCCTTGCCGGACTCGGTGATTGACGTTGGCCTGCGCACCGAACCCAACCTCGAACTGCTTACCCAGATGAAACCCTCGTATCTGGTCTGGTCGGCGGGCTATGGCCCTTCGGCAGAGACACTGGCAAAAATTGCGCCGGGGCGCGGTTTTGCTTTTAGCGATGGTAAGCAACCGCTGGCGCAGGCGCGTCACTCGCTTGTCGAAATGGCGCAACTGATTGGCCGCGAGCCGCAGGCGCAACAGCACCTGCGTGATTATGATGCCTTTGTTGAAAGCCTGAAGCCGCGCTTTGCGATGCGCGGCGAACGCCCGTTATTGATGGTCACTTTGTTGGATGCGCGGCATATGCTGGTTTTCGGGCCGAACTGCCTGTTCCAGGAGATGCTCGACACGCTTGGTGTTAAAAACGCCTGGCAGGGCGAAACCAACTTCTGGGGCAGTGTGGCGGTGGGTATTGATCGCCTGGCCGCCTACAAAGATGCGGATGTGCTCTGTTTTGACCACGGCAACGACCCGGAGATGCGTAAGCTAATGGCGACGCCGCTGTGGCAGGCCATGCCGTTTGTGCGGGCGAATCGTTTTCAGCGCGTGCCGGCGGTCTGGTTCTACGGCGCGACGCTCTCGGCGATGCATTTTGGCCGCGTGCTGGATAACGCGCTGGGAGGCAAAGCATGAGAACCAAAATCTCTCCATTTGCCGCCCTGTTATTGCTGGCGTTGTTTATTGTGGCGCTGGCGCTGACCTGGTTTAACTTTAACATTGCATTGCCGCGCGGACAGTGGTTACAGGCGCTTCGTCAGCCGAATATTGATTCTATCGACCAGATGTTGTTCCACTATAGCCTGACGCCACGGCTGGCGATTTCGCTGTTGGTGGGCGCGGGGCTGGGGCTGGTCGGCGTGTTGTTCCAGCAGGTGCTGCGTAACCCGCTGGCGGAACCGACCACGCTTGGCGTGGCGACCGGCGCGCAGCTTGGCATGACCGTCACCACTCTGTGGGCGATCCCAGGCGCGTTGACCTCGCAGTTTGCCGCGCTGGCCGGAGCCTGCATTGTCGGTGCGCTGGTGTTTGGCGTGGCATGGGGCAAGCGACTTTCGCCGGTGACGCTGATTCTGGCGGGGCTGGTGGTCAGCCTTTACTGCGGCGCGATTAACCAGCTGATGGTGATATTCCATCATGACCAGCTACAAAGCATGTTCCTGTGGAGCACCGGCACGCTGACGCAAACCGACTGGAGCATCGTCGAGCGTCTGTGGCCGCAGCTGCTGGGCGGAGTGATGCTCACGTTGCT
The DNA here is from genome assembly GCF_055796175.1 of Pseudocitrobacter sp. 2023LY-00077. Lineage (NCBI taxonomy): Bacteria > Pseudomonadati > Pseudomonadota > Gammaproteobacteria > Enterobacterales > Enterobacteriaceae > Pseudocitrobacter > Pseudocitrobacter sp. 2023LY-00077. The sequence goes on from NZ_JBSPEI010000010.1 coordinate 185,057, forward strand.
GCTGTTGCGCCCGCTGACGCTGATGGGGCTGGATGACGGCGTGGCCCGCAACCTGGGGCTGGCGCTATCGCTGGCACGTCTGGCGGCGTTGACGCTGGCGATTGTGATCAGCGCCTTCCTCGTTAATGCGGTAGGCATTATCGGCTTTATCGGCCTGTTTGCGCCGCTGCTGGCGAAGATGCTCGGCGCGCGCCGTCTGCTGGCACGTCTGATGCTGGCGCCGCTGATTGGCGCGCTGATCCTCTGGCTCTCGGATCAAATCATTATCTGGCTCACCCGTGTGTGGATGGAAGTCTCGACCGGCTCAGTTACCGCGCTGATTGGCGCGCCATTGCTGCTGTGGCTGCTCCCGCGCCTGCGCAGCATGACCGCGCCGTCGATGAATGCCAGCGACAGCGTCGCGCAGGAGCGTTATCACGTGCCTGTATGGGCCATCGCCGGGCTGGTGATTCTGCTGGTGGCGGTTTTTGTCGCGCTGGCGTTTGGCCGTGATGCCGATGGCTGGCACTGGGCGAGCGGTACGCTGCTGGATGAACTGTTGCAATGGCGCTGGCCGCGCGTACTCTCTGCGCTGATCGCCGGGATGATGCTGGCGGTGGCGGGCTGTATCATTCAGCGCCTGACGGGTAACCCGATGGCCAGCCCCGAAGTGCTGGGGATCAGTTCCGGCGCGGCGTTCGGCGTGGTGTTGATGCTGTTTATTGTGCCGGGCAACGCCTTTGGCTGGCTACTGCCTGCGGGCAGCGTTGGCGCGGCGGTGACGCTGCTGATTATTTTGATCGCCGCCGGGCGCGGTGGCTTCTCGCCGCACCGCATGCTGCTGGCGGGAATGGCGCTCAGCACTGCGTTTACCATGCTGCTGATGATGTTGCAGGCGAGCGGCGATCCGCGCATGGCGCAGATCCTGACGTGGATTTCGGGCTCAACCTACAATGCGACCAGCACCCAGGTGCTGCAATCGGCGGTGGTGATGGCGGTGCTGTTCCTGCTGGTACCGTTGAGTCGCCGCTGGTTAACGATTCTGCCGCTGGGGGGCGATACTGCGCGGTCTGTCGGTATTGCGCTAACACCTGCGCGCATTGCTTTACTCTTGTTGGCAGCCAGTCTGACGGCGGCGGCCACGCTGACCATCGGCCCGCTGAGCTTTGTTGGCCTGATGGCACCGCATATCGCGCGCATGATGGGCTTCCGCCGTACAATGCCGCATATCGTGATGTCTACGCTGGTAGGGGGCTTGCTGCTGGTGTTTGCCGACTGGTGTGGGCGCATGATCATGTTCCCGTATCAGATCCCGGCAGGGTTGCTGTCGACCTTTATCGGCGCGCCGTACTTTATTTATTTGCTGAGAAAGCAGAGTCGTTAGAAAAGACCCTCACCCCGGCCCTCTCCCTGAGGGAGAGGGGGAAAACAAGCGCCGGTCGGTTCCCTCTCCCTGTGGGAGAGGGTTAGGGTGAGGGGCTACAGCTGCGCAAACACCTTACGCGCGGCATCAATAGTTTTATTGATATCTTCCGGCGTGTGCGCCACAGACATAAAGCCCGCTTCAAACGCCGACGGCGCCAGGTAAATCCCTTCGTCCAGCATCAGGTGGAAGAAACGCTTGAAGCGCTCCACGTCGCACTTCAGGACGTCCTGATAACAGGTCACCGTTTGGGCGTCGGTGAAGAAAATCCCGAACATGCCGCCAACGTGGTTAACCACCAGAGGAATGCCCGTCTCTTCAGCCACTTCCAGCAAACCTTCTGCCAGTTGGGTAGTGAGCTCGTCTAAGGTTTCGTGCACGCCCGGCTGCGCCACCTGCGACAGGCATGCGTAGCCTGCGGCCATTGCAATCGGGTTACCGGAAAGCGTACCTGCCTGATAAACCGGGCCGGTTGGCGCCAGTGCGTCCATCACATCGCGGCGTCCGCCGAATGCGCCGACAGGCATGCCGCCACCGATGATTTTGCCAAGGCAGGTCAGATCCGGCACGACGTCATAGTAAGACTGCGCGCCCGCCAGAGCGACGCGGAAACCGGTCATGACTTCATCGATGATCAGCAGCGCGCCAAATTCATCGCACAGGGCGCGCAGGCCCGGCAGGAATTCTGGCAGCGGCGGTACACAGTTCATGTTGCCCGCGACCGGTTCCACGATGATACAGGCGATCTCCTGCGGGAACTGCTCGAACGCCTCGCGCACAGAGGTGAGATCGTTATAGGTGCAGGTCAGCGTGTGTTTGGCGAAATCTGCCGGAACGCCTGGGGAATTTGGCTGGCCGAGGGTCAGCGCGCCGGAACCGGCTTTCACCAGCAGGTGGTCGGCATGGCCGTGATAGCAACCTTCGAATTTGATGATTTTATCGCGGCCCGTGAAGCCACGCGCCAGACGAATGGCACTCATGGTCGCTTCCGTACCGGAGTTCACCATACGTACCATGTCCATGGTCGGCACCAGTTCGGTCACCAGTTCCGCCATTTTTACTTCCATTTCGGTTGGCGCGCCGAAGCTCAGACCACGCTCAGCAGCTTCAATCACCGCGTTACGGATGGTGGGGTTATTATGGCCCAGCACCATCGGGCCCCAGGAACCGACGTAATCCACGTAGGCTTTGCCATCCGCATCATACAGGTAAGCCCCGTCCGCACGTTCGATAAACAGCGGTGTGCCACCCACGCCGGTGAAGGCGCGTACCGGTGAGTTGACGCCGCCGGGAATAAGTTTTCGCGCTGCGTTGTAGAGGTTTTCCGATTTGCTCATGAAACGGCTCCTGATTCGGGGGAGGAAAATGATTAACGGGCTATTCTAATTATTCCAGGAAGGTTATGAAAGTTTTGCGGAATTGAAACACCTGGTGATTCAGGGGAATTTTTACGCGACGAGGGGCGAGAGGCCCGCTAGAATGCCCCCTTCGGATTTGTATTACCAATTAATGATAAGCAGATGAAAGCAGATTCTTCCTCTTTTGAGTCACAGCAAATTGCGCGCTTACGTCGTGGCGATACGATACGGCGGTTGTTGAACCGCGATAAAACGCCGTTAAAAATTCTGTTGATGGCCGCGCTGGTCGGTACCGTCGCTGGTTTCGTCGGCGTGGCGTTCGAAAAAGCGGTGAACTGGGTGTCTAACCTCCGGATGGCGTCGATCGCGCATGTCGCGGATCACTGGTTTATCGTCTGGCCGCTGGCCTTTATTCTTTCCGGGCTGCTGGCGATGGTGGGCTACCTGTTGGTACGCCGCTTTGCGCCGGAAGCGGGGGGCTCCGGCATCCCTGAAATCGAGGGCGCGCTGGAAGAGTTACGTCCGGTCCGCTGGTGGCGCGTGTTGCCAGTGAAATTCATCGGCGGGATGGGGACGCTCGGGGCCGGGATGGTACTCGGGCGCGAAGGGCCGACGGTGCAAATCGGCGGTAACATCGGGCGCATGATTGGCGATATCTTCCGTATGCGCAGCGCCGAAGCGCGTCACACCCTGCTGGCAACCGGCGCGGCGGCGGGGCTGTCAGCGGCGTTTAATGCGCCGCTGGCGGGGATCCTGTTCATCATTGAAGAGATGCGCTCGCAGTTTCGCTATAACCTGATCTCGATAAAAGCCGTCTTTACCGGCGTGATTATGTCCAGCGTGGTGTTCCGCATCTTTAACGGTGAAACGCCGGTGATTGAAGTGGGCAAACTGACTAACGCGCCGGTGAATACGCTGTGGCTTTATCTGATACTGGGGATGATTTTTGGTATCGTCGGCCCCATTTTTAATACGCTGGTGTTGAGAACGCAGGATATGTTCCAGCGCATTCACGGTGGCGAAATCAAAAAGTGGGTGTTGATCGGCGGCCTGATTGGTGGGCTATGCGGCGTGCTTGGGTTGATTGAACCGGCGGCGGCGGGCGGGGGGTTTAACCTGATTCCGATTGCGGCTGCGGGTAACTACAGCGTAGGTTTGCTACTGTTTATCTTTATTGCCCGCGTGCTGACCACGCTGCTTTGCTTCTCCTCCGGCGCACCGGGCGGGATTTTCGCCCCAATGCTGGCGCTGGGCACGCTGCTGGGCACCGCGTTCGGCATGGCGGCAATGAATGTGTTTCCGGGCTATCATCTGGAGGCGGGCACGTTTGCTATCGCAGGCATGGGCGCATTGATGGCTGCATCGGTACGCGCGCCGCTCACCGGAATTGTGCTGGTGCTGGAGATGACCGACAATTATCAGCTCATTTTGCCAATGATTATTACCTGCTTAGGTGCCACGCTATTAGCGCAGTTCCTGGGCGGCAAGCCGCTCTACGCCACGATCCTGGCGCGAACGCTGGCGAAACAGGAAGCGGAGCAGGCGGCAAAAGCCCAGCAAGCGGCAAAAGCCCAGCAAGCGGCCGGGCAGAATACTTGAATGAATTACCAGGGTATTAGATAATGACCAAAAGAATCGGGTTATTATTTGCCCAGATTACAGTATTAATGGGAGCAAAAAATGAGTGATGAAGTCGTGCTGCCGCTGGAGTTTACCGACGCCGCAGCCTCTAAAGTAAAAGACCTGATTGCGGATGAAGACAATCCGAATATGAAACTGCGTGTGTATATCACCGGTGGTGGTTGCAGCGGTTTCCAGTATGGCTTCACCTTTGACGATCAAATCAACGAAGGCGACATGACCATTGAGAAACAGGGCGTGGGTCTGGTCGTTGACCCGATGAGCCTGCAGTACCTGGTTGGCGGTTCTGTTGATTACACCGAGGGTCTGGAAGGTTCTCGTTTCATCGTGACCAACCCGAACGCGACCAGCACCTGCGGCTGCGGTTCTTCGTTCAGTATCTGATACTCGCCGGATCGCGTTAACGCGCATCCGGCCTGGAAAATAATATCGCTCACAGAGGCGGTAAATATAAAAAGCCTGAATACCTTTGGTGTTCGGGCTTTGTTTTTATGGCTGATAACACGGAATGTAACTTTTTAATATTAAAGGACTTAATTATGAAATACGCTACATTAGCGGCTGTTTTTGCATTTACTCTGGCGGGCTCACACAGTGCAATGGCTCTGGATATTCAGCCTGGTGAATGGGTCATGGAAAGTCAGGGGACGGCTATCCATATGTGTTATACGGAAAAAATGGCTGAAGATTCGAAAAAAATCGCCAAAGGTTTTGAAACTACCGCAGAAGGTTGTACCACGAAGTTTACTGAAAGCACGGATACGTTGCTGGTAAACGAAACCACCTGCGATAAGCCAGACAGCAAAATGCACACCGTGGTTGAGACGAAAAAAATCAGCGATACCGAGTTCCATATGACCATGAAAATGGATCTCGAAAACGGTGGCCAGAAGATGAGTACCAGCAGCGAAACCGTGCAGAAGTTTGTCGGAAAAGAGTGCTCAGAAGCGTCGAAAGGGAAGGCGCAGAAATAATTCTCAGGCCCGATGGCGTTGCGTCATCGGGCTTAATCACATCATTTCCCCGGTTCGTCCAGCGCAAAGGTCGGCAGCTTCAGATGCCAGTGAATCGCCGCCAGGCGAATGACCAGCGTCACCACCATGCCAATCATACTGGCGCTCTCCAGCGGAACGTTGAAGGTATAAAATGCCGTGGCGTGTACGATGCCGCCGATGATACAGGCGGTGGCGTAAATTTCCGTTCGCAGGATCATCGGCACTTCGCGCGCCAGCACATCACGGATAATCCCGCCACCGACGCCCGTGATCACCCCCATGCATATGGCGACCAGCGGCCCGGTTTCGGCAAGAAACGCTTTATTCACACCGATACCGACAAACACCGCGAGGCCGACGGCATCCAGCACCGGTAATACCCACTTTGGCAGGCGGCGCGGTTGACGCACCAGCACGATAGTGAGCATACAGGTGACCATCGCCACCACCAGGTCGGTAGGATCTTTTACCCAAAAGACCGGGCCGTGGTCGAGCGCCATATCGCGGATTGTACCGCCGCCGACGGCGGTGACCACGCCCAGCACCAGCACGCCAAACGGGTCCATACGCAGCTTTCCGGCGAGCAGAACGCCGGAAACGGCAAATACCATTGTGCCAAGAATATCCAGCCAGTAGACGAGCATATCCTGAGTTAACCTATCAATTAACCTGCGCCAGGGCAGTACAGAGTTGTTTCGCGGCGAGGATAATACGTGGGCTTGCACGTTCAAACCAGTCGCTATTGAGAGGAATCACCGGGATTGTGAGCTGACTGCCCCAATACTGCTCGATTTTCGGAATTTGACTCGCGCCACCGGCGACCACAATCGCCTGTGGCTGGCGGGTGAGCACCTGTTCGCGGCTCACCTGTGGCCAGGGAACGCGGCTGTCGGCGAAGATGTTTTCACCCCCGCAAATTTCCAGCACCTGGTTCTGAATGGCGGCTTTGTTGCTGGTAAAGATAGGATTGAAACCGAACTGCAGGAATACCCGTTTTTTGGGCTGATTTGCATAGCGGGCTTTGAGTTCGGCGTAGTCGTGCAGCAGCTGGCTGGCGGCCTGTTCCGCTTTATCCGGGTGTGGGCTCCACCGGGCGATTTCGCGCAGCGTAGCGGCAATGCTTTCCACCGTATGGTTGTCTATCCATACGACCTTAATTCCAAGCGAACTCAACTGGTTAACCTGCCGTTCGGCGTTGCCTTCGCGCCAGGCAAGCACCACGTCGGGCTTTAGCGCCACGATGCGTTCAAGGTTAATGCCCTGCCACGAGGCGACCTGTTCAATACTTTTCGCCGCGTCTGGGTAGTCGGAATAGTTGCTGACGCCAATCGGTGTGATCCCGGCAGCAAAGGCCAGTTCCGTATTGGCAGGAGAGAGAGTAATCACCCGCGGCGCGGCGCAAAGCCACGCCGGGGCAACCAGTGCGAGGGCGAGAAGCCCTTTAAGCAGCGACTTAACCACGCGCCAGCTTCTGCACCAGGGTTTCCACCATCAGGGTGGATTGTTTTGCTGCAACCGCCAGGAACTCGTCAAAGCTCAGGTGAGACTGCTGGTCAGCGACGTCAGAGATCGCGCGGACCACCACGAACGGGACGTTAAAGTTGTGGCAGACGTGCGCGATGGCGGTCGCTTCCATTTCAACGGCCACTGCCTGCGGGAAGTTGTGACGGATTTTCGCCAGACCTACGGAGCCGTTGATGAAGGCGTCGCCGCTGACGATCAGGCCACGTACCGCATTCAGATTTAATGCTTTAATGCACTCTTCTGCCGCAGAGATCAGCTTTTCGTCGGCTTTAAAACCTGCCGGGCAGCCCGGAAGCTGACCAAATTCGTAACCAAACGCCGTGACGTCTGCATCGTGATAACGCGCTTCATCAGAAACCACGATATCGCCCACTTTCAGCGTCGGCGCCAGGCCACCCGCAGAACCGGTGTTGATAATCACGTCCGGCTGGCAACGTTCCAGCAGCAGGGTTGCGCCCATCGCGGCAGCGACTTTACCAATACCAGATTTCAGTAACGCGACATCCACCCCGTTAAGCTGCCCGGTATAAATTTCACTTCCGCCGATGGAGAGAGTTTCACGGTTTTCGATTTTGTCACGCAGCAGCGTAACTTCTTCTTCCATTGCGCCAATGATGCCGATTTTCATAGATTTACTCGCGATATGCCCTATTTGGATGCATAGTCTACCATGGGGTTCAGGGGAAGCGCATTTCTCGCGATGGAGAGGCTATGGCTAAGATTGATTTTCGCAACAAGATTAACTGGGGCCGGCGCTATCGCTCGCCAGAAGGCGTCAGTTCTGAGCATGAAATTCTGCAAATATTCGAAAGCGATCGCGGGCGCATTATTAACTCCCCGGCGATTCGTCGTTTACAGCAGAAAACCCAGGTTTTCCCGCTGGAGCGCAACGCGGCCGTGCGCACGCGTCTAACCCATTCGCTGGAAGTTCAGCAGGTGGGGCGTTACATCGCGAAAGAAGTACTCAGCCGTCTGAAAGAGAAAAAGCTGTTAGCCGCTTATGGGCTGGATGAGCTGACCGGGCCGTTCGAAAGCATCGTTGAGATGGCCTGCCTGATGCACGACATTGGTAACCCGCCGTTTGGTCATTTTGGCGAAGCGGCGATTAACGACTGGTTCCGCCAACGGTTGGTTCCGGGGGATGCCACCCAACAGCCGCTCAGCCACGATCGCTGCGTGGTGGCTACGCTGCGTTTGCAAGAAGGCGATGAGACGCTGAACGAATTACGTCGAAAAGTGCGTCAGGATCTCTGCCATTTCGAAGGCAACGCGCAAGGGATCCGCATGGTGCATACCTTAATGCGTATGAATCTTACGTGGGCGCAGGTGGGGTGTATCCTGAAATATACGCGACCGGCCTGGTGGGCCAGCGATGTGCCGGCAAGCCACAGCTATTTAATGAAAAAACCTGGCTATTATTTAGCCGAAGAGCACTATATTGCGCGCTTACGTAAAGAACTGGATTTAGCCCCTTACAATCGTTTCCCCTTAACCTGGATTATGGAGGCGGCGGATGATATCTCCTATTGCGTGGCGGATCTTGAGGATGCCGTAGAAAAACGTATCTTTAGCGTCGAGCAGCTTTATCAACATTTACATGATGCCTGGCCCGAACATGGGAAAGGTTCTCTGTTTGCGCAGGTGGTCGAAAATGCCTGGGATAAATCGCGTTCCAATTCATTAAGTCGCAGCACGGTCGATCAGTTCTTTATGTATTTGCGCGTCAATACGTTAAATAAACTGGTGCCGTTCGCCGCCCAACGCTTTATTGATAATCTGCCGGATATCTATCGTGGCGACTTTAATCATGCGCTACTGGAAGACGAAAGCGATTATAGCCAGCTATTAGATCTCTATAAAAAAGTCGCTATAAAGCATGTATTTAGTCATTCTGACGTCGAGATGCTTGAGCTTCAGGGTTACCGGGTGATTAGCGGGTTGTTGGAAATCTATTCTCCCCTGTTGAAATTATCGCAAACTGACTTCACGTTGTTGGTTCAGAAAGAGCGTATCGTTTCGCTGCCGATAGAATCGCGCTTGTTCCAGAAACTCTCGCGTAACCATCGACTGGCGTATATCGAGGCCGTAAATAAAGTATCGCGTGACGCAGCAGAATTCCCGGTGATGGAATACTATTATCGCTGTCGCCTGATTCAGGACTATATCAGCGGGATGACCGATCTCTACGCGTGGGATGAATATCGTCGTCTGATGGCGGTGGAATAATCACGAGATTTGTAAAGACGGACAATAAATTTTTACTTTTTCCAGCACCTTAAGCGCGGAACTTCGCGTGAGAATATGACTCTGATAGTCACGTACACAGCAACTTTGCATAATCTGAAATTGAGATTGAAACACATGAAAAAAACCACGTTAGCAATGAGTGCACTGGCTCTTAGTTTAAGTTTGGCATTGTCTCCGTTGTCCGCTAGCGCGGCTGAGACGGCTTCATCCGCCACGACCGCACAGCAAATGCCAAGCCTGGCGCCAATGCTGGAAAAAGTGATGCCGTCCGTAGTCAGTATCAACGTTGAAGGCAGCACGACCGTGAATACCCCGCGCATGGGGCGTAACTTCCAGCAGTTCTTTGGCGACAACTCGCCGTTCTGTCAGGAGGGCTCCCCATTCCAGAACTCTCCGTTCTGTCAGGGCGGTGGGGCTGATGGCGGCCAGGGCGGCGGTCAGCAACAAAAATTCCAGGCGCTGGGTTCCGGCGTCGTGATTGACGCGGCGAAAGGCTACGTCGTCACCAACAACCACGTGGTGGATAACGCCACCACCATTAAAGTACAGCTCAGCGATGGGCGTAAATTTGACGCCAAAGTGGTCGGCAAAGATCCGCGTTCCGATATTGCGCTGATCCAGATTCAGGATCCGAAAAACCTGACGGCAATCAAGATGGCAGACTCCGACGCGCTGCGCGTGGGTGACTATACCGTCGCTATCGGTAACCCGTTCGGCCTGGGTGAAACCGTGACCTCCGGTATCGTTTCTGCGCTGGGTCGTAGCGGCCTGAACGTTGAAAACTATGAAAACTTTATCCAGACCGATGCGGCGATTAACCGGGGTAACTCCGGCGGCGCGCTGGTGAACCTGAACGGTGAACTGATCGGTATCAACACCGCGATTCTGGCACCGGACGGCGGCAACATCGGTATCGGCTTCGCAATCCCGAGCAACATGGTGAAAAACCTGACCTCGCAGATGGTGGAATTCGGTCAGGTGAAACGCGGTGAGCTGGGTATTATGGGGACCGAGCTGAACTCCGAACTGGCGAAAGCGATGAAAGTTGACGCTCAGCGTGGGGCCTTTGTCAGCCAGGTGATGCCGAACTCTTCCGCAGCAAAAGCGGGGATTAAAGCCGGTGATGTGATTACCTCCCTGAACGGTAAACAAATCAGCAGCTTCGCGGCGCTGCGTGCGCAGGTTGGCACCATGCCAATCGGCAGCAAAATCAGCCTCGGCCTGCTGCGTGACGGCAAACCGGTGACCGTGAGCCTGGAACTGCAACAAAGCAGCCAGAATCAGGTTGATTCCAGCTCCATCTTCAGCGGCATCGAAGGGGCGGAAATGAGCAATAAAGGCCAGGATAAAGGCGTGGTGGTGAATACGGTGAAAGCCGGTTCCCCTGCTGCACAGATTGGCCTGAAAAAAGGTGACGTGATTGTGGGCGCGAACCAGCAGGCGGTGAAAAACATCGCTGAGCTGCGCAAAATTCTCGACAGCAAACCGTCGGTACTGGCGCTGAACATTCAGCGTGGCGATAGCTCTATCTACCTGTTGATGCAGTAATCCCCTCAGCCAACCCTTTCCCTGTCCTGGGGAAAGGGTTTTCTCATTGTTCTGTGAAGCCTTCCACAACTCCATATTTCTGACCCTGGCTTTGTGCATTTGCACAGTGCGACGGTTAGCCATCTTCCTTATGCTGTAACCTGCTCACAGGAGGATTACATGGCTGGCTGGCATCTTGATACCAAAATGGCGCAGGATATCGTGGCGCGAACCATGCGCATTATCGACACCAACATTAACGTCATGGACGCCCGTGGTCGCATCATCGGCAGCGGCGATCGCGAGCGTATTGGTGAATTGCACGAAGGCGCGCTGTTGGTGCTTTCTCAGGGCAGGGTGGTGGACATTGATGATGCGGTTGCCAGGCATCTGCACGGCGTGCGTCAGGGGATCAACCTGCCGCTGCGGCTGGAGGGCGAGATTGTTGGCGTCATCGGCCTTACCGGTGAACCGGAAACGCTGCGTAAATACGGCGAACTGGTCTGCATGACCGCCGAAATGATGCTCGAGCAGTCGCGTCTGATGCATCTTTTGGCGCAGGATAGCCGCCTGCGTGAAGAACTGGTCATGAACCTGATTCAGGCGGAAGAGAATACGCCCGCATTAACCGAGTGGGCGCAACGTCTGGGTATCGATTTAAACCAGCCGCGCGTGGTGGCGGTGGTGGAAGTGGACAGCGGGCAGCTTGGCGTGGATAGCGCGATGGCCGAACTTCAACAGCTGCAAAATGCGCTGACCACGCCCGAACGTAATAACCTGATTGCGATTGTTTCGTTGACTGAAATGGTGGTGCTGAAACCGGCGCTGAATCAGTTTGGCCGCTGGGATGCAGAAGATCACCGAAAACGCGTTGAGCAACTCATCGCGCGGATGAAAGAGAACGGACAGCTGCGTTTTCGCGTCTCGCTGGGTAACTATTTTACCGGGCCGGGCAGTATTGCACGTTCTTACCGCACGGCGCGGACCACCATGATGGTCGGTAAGCAGCGTATGCCGGAAAGCCGCAGCTACTTTTATCAGGACCTTATGCTGCCGGTACTGCTCGACAGCTTGCGTGGTGGTTGGCAGGCCAATGAGCTGGCCCGCCCGTTAACGCGGCTCAAAGCGATGGATAACAACGGATTACTTCGGCGTACGCTGGCGGCGTGGTTCCGCCATAACGTGCAGCCGCTGGCGACATCAAAGGCGTTGTTTATTCACCGTAATACGCTGGAGTACCGCCTGAACCGCATCTCAGAATTAACGGGGCTGGATTTGAGTAATTTTGACGATAGGTTGCTGCTGTATGTGGCGTTGCAGCTGGATGAGCAGCCGTAGCTGAATCGCGGACCACCCTCACCCTAACCCTCTCCCTGAGGGAGAGGGGACTGATTGTGCACAACGGTTATTTCGCGCGCCGGTTTTCTCCCTCTCCCTGTGGGAGAGGGCCGGGGTGAGGGGCTATTTATTCCGCGTCAGTTTTTCCAAATCCGCTTCAATCTCGCTGATCTTATTGGTCACCACCGACTCCAGGTGACGCAGATCGTCCAGGATCTTACGCTTCAGATCCACCTCGGTGCGATCGCGCTGGCAAATCTGATCCAGTTCATCAATCACATAGCGCAGATTAGGGCTTATCTCCTGCACCTCTTTGTAACCCTGCCCAACGCCGTCGGCGGCAACGGTTTTGCGCTGACGCGGATACTTAAATTTCACGCTTTTGGCGAAAAACTCACCCTTATCCTTCTGGAAGTAGATTTTCAGGATATCGTTGTTGGCTTCCTGCCGGAGGCTGTAACGATCGATTTCATCAGGATTGGTAATGCCCAAACTTTTCAGATTATCGTACATAGCGGTACCTCAAAAGGAGTCAGTTAATTTTGATTATCTTATCATCCAGCCCGGTGGCCCCGGCTCGACTGAGATCGCACGAAAGCCTTTTTTGCCCGACTATTATCATGGCGTAAAAATTAGAAAATTACCTGTTTTATCTTAGCGATACCCCACGGCACCGGTTCGCATCCAGTTGTTTCATCATTCATATAGTCAACGACGGGTTGCCAGTCGGGAATGTTGTTGTAGAGACCGTGTTCATTGAGTGTGAGGCCGAAGCGCTGGTGGAGATTATCGTGCAGATAGTGGCAGTGCGAGGTATGGAATTCACCACCATAATCCAGGCCAACAATATCATAGCCAATAAGCTGTTCATTAACGTTTTGCTTTTCCATCCCGTGAGCGGTCAGCCTCATCGGGATGCCTTCCGTTTTGTAACACGCGAGGAAGCTATTGATGTCACGTTCGGTGAAATAGAGGGCAAAGAGATAAGTGTTATCAATCTCCGGCAGAAATGTTTTCTTATAGTCTATGGCGGTTTTCGCATCCATAAATACATTAGGCCAGCCTATCTTTTCCTCATTAAATTTTTCATCGGCCCAAATATGGATGCGTTCCCTTGCTGAATCATCAATGGCGAAAACAGCATTGATGTGTTCATGAATGGTCATGTTAGCGTCGTAAAGGCTCTCTGCAGAGCTGGCCCAGGATAATGACCATGTAGAAAAGAGGCTTTCATTAAAACAGGTGCTGCACGTCAGCAGCGGTTTGCCATCCAGTTGCGGGTGTAAATGGTTAACCGGTAAACAACGCAATAAAAGATAGCCGCCCAGATAATAATCCATCATTTTCTCTCCCTTTAAACCAATTCCAGAATCGTCACTTCAGGCCGGCAGTTCAGCCGCAATCCATATAAGCTTCCCACGCCGCGCGTCGTGTAGATTTGTCGTTCGCCATACTCATTCAGCCCTGCGACATACCTTTTGTCCTCGACGGGGGCAAAAGGTTCGCCAATCAGCGGGATGTGCATTTGCCCACCGTGGGTATGCCCACACAGCATCAAATCCCATATGCCATCGCGCAGTACTGCTTTGCTATCGGGATTATGTGCCAGCACCAGGCGCGGTAATATGCCGTTGCGCCAGCCGGGAACCGCTGCGCTGTTACATTGCCCACACCATAAATCGCCCACGCCGGTTAATTCAAATTGTTGTTTCCCCTTGGTAATAACCGTGGTGCGATTAAATAAAGGCGTTACACCCGCATGGATAATTGCCTGACTTATCGCATCATTGTGCGGGCTGCCAACTTTGTGGTCGTGGTTGCCGAAACAGGCAAAAACCGGCGCGTGCGCGGCCAGTGGCGAGAGTACCTGACTGAATGCCGGAAAATTCAGCGGCATATCAAATAATACATAATCGCCACCCAACAGAATGAGGTCAGGATCGTGTGCAAGCCCCAGAGTGATTGCTTCTGAAATCAGGGATAAAGGAACATAACGCGAGTAATGAAGATCCGCCAGAAACAGGATTTTAAAGGTTTGCGTAGAAGGTGAGGGAGAATGAAAGAAAGGGATTCGCTGGTGGATAACCTCAAGCCAGCCGGGCTCCCAGTAATGGGCGTAACTTATACCGCTTGCGGCGCCAAGCGTAGCGGCTGCCCCTAACAGAAAACGTCTGCGAGAAATCATTGGTCGTCCATGATGTAAAAACGGGTGACTTCATGTCACCCGTTGTCGCGATGATTAATCGATCGTGCGCAGCAGTTCGTTGATCCCCACTTTACCGCGAGTTTTGGCGTCCACTTTCTTCACGATGACCGCGCAGTACAGGCTGTATTTGCCATCTTTCGACGGCAGGTTGCCGGAAACGACAACGGAGCCCGCCGGAACGCGACCATAGAAGACTTCGCCGGTTTCGCGGTCGTAGATTTTGGTGCTCTGGCCCAGGTATACGCCCATGGAGATAACAGAGCCTTCTTCGACAATCACGCCTTCAACCACTTCAGAGCGCGCGCCGATGAAGCAGTTGTCTTCGATGATGGTCGGGTTAGCCTGCAGCGGTTCCAGGACGCCGCCGATGCCGACGCCGCCGGACAGGTGGACGTTTTTACCGATTTGCGCGCAGGAGCCAACGGTCGCCCAGGTGTCAACCATAGAGCCTTCGTCAACGTAAGCGCCGATGTTAACGTAAGACGGCATCAGTACGGTGTTGCGAGCAATATACGCGCCCTGACGAACAGCTGCTGGCGGAACCACGCGGAAGCCTTCTTTCTGGAAGCGCGCTTCGTCGTAGTCGGCGAATTTCATCGGCACTTTATCGAAGTAGCGGCTTTCCGCACCATCGATAACCTGGTTATCGTTAATACGGAAAGAGAGCAGAACCGCTTTCTTCAGCCACTGGTGAGTGACCCACTGGCCGTCAATTTTTTCAGCGACACGCAGCGCGCCGGAATCCAGTAAGGCGATAACCTGGTTTACCGCTTCGCGGGTTACGGTGTCGACATTGTTTGGGGTAATGTCGGCGCGACGCTCGAAAGCGGACTCAATAACGTTCTGTAATTGCTGCATTGTTACTCTTTCCATCTGTGTAAAAAAAATGATTACCCTTTATCGTTTGGATTGAGGGCTGCTGTCAACCGTTGTTGTACCTCTAATTGCAGCGCATTATTAAGCGCACGCCGGTCGGCGGTGGCGATTATAAATAAATCTTCTACTCGTTCACCAATTGTCGTAATTCTGGCCCCGTGAAGGGAAATTCCGAGGTCGGCAATGACTTTCCCGACGCGCGCTAACAGACCAGGCTGATCGAGCGCAATCAGTTCGAGGAATGATTTTCGGTCCGTATGGGTCGGCAGGAAATTCACCTCGGTATCGACGGAGAAGTGACGCAATTTTGCCGGTTGACGACGCGGTTGCGGCACCTGCCAGCTGCGTTGGCTAATCGCCTGTTCCAGCCCAAGGCGGATAGCCTCATGGCGATCGGATGAGAGCGGGCTACCGTCGGGTTCCAGCACGATAAAGGTATCCATTGCCATGCCATCGCGGGTGGTGAATATCTGCGCGTCGTGCACGCTGAGGTTTCGTCTATCCAGCTCCGCACACACTGCCGCAAACAGGTAAGGGCGATCCGGGCTCCAGATGAAAATCTCGGTGCCGCCACGGGTGGCCTGCGGGCTTAACAGGATCATCGGTTCCGCGAGATCGTGCTGCAACAGGTGTCGGGCATGCCAGGCGAGCTGATTTGGCGTGTGGCGTACAAAGTAGTTGGCGCGGCAGCGGTTCCAGATTTGATGCAGCTTCTCTTCGTCGATGTTATCCATGCGCAGCAGCGCCAGCGCCTGCATCTGGTGATGACGCACGCGTTCGCGCATGTCCGGCGTATTATCCATTCCCCGGCGCAGCTGTTTTTCGGTGGCGAAATAGAGTTCGCGCAACAGGCTCTGTTTCCAGCTGTTCCACAGGGTTTCGTTGGTGGCGCAAATATCGGCAACCGTCAGACACACCAGATAACGCAGACGGTTTTCCGTTTGCACAATTTCAGCGAACTGTTTAATCACTTCCGGGTCCTGAATATCACGCCGCTGGGCGGTGACGGACATTAACAGGTGATGACGTACCAGCCAGGCAACCAGCTGCGTTTCGCGGGAGTTCAGGCCGTGCAACTCGGCAAACTTCAGCACGTCTTCCGCGCCAAGAATCGAGTGATCGCCCCCGCGTCCTTTGGCGATATCGTGGAACAGCGCGGCCATCAGAATCAGTTCGGGATGGGTAAGGCGCGGCCAGAGATCGACGCACAAAGGGTGGCGCGGGCGCGTCTCTTCTTCGGCAAAACTTTCCAGTTTGAGCAGCACGCGGATGGTGTGTTCATCCACCGTGTAGGCGTGGAACAGGTCAAACTGCATCTGACCGACGATGTGCGACCACTGCGGCATATAAGCCCACAGCACGCTGTGGCGATGCATTGGCAGCAGGCCGCGTTTCACCGCGCCGGGGTGGCGCAGCATACTGAGGAAAATCGAGCGAGCTTCCGGGATATAGCACAACGGCTGCGCCAGATGGCGACGCGCATGGCGCAGGTGGCGCAGGGTCGTGGAGTAAATTCCGGTAATGCTGCTGTTGCGCACCATAATAGAGAACATGCGCAGAATCGCCTGCGGCTCGCGCATAAACAGCGTGTCATCGCGCAGGTCGATAAGCGTGCCGCGTAGCTGGAAATCATCGTCAATCGGACGCGGTTTTTCATCTTCGGTCAGGGCGAGAATCGCCTCGTCAAAAAGCTGAAGCAGCATGTGATTAAGCTCGCCGACGCGGCGCGTCACGCGGTAGAAATCTTTCATCATGTGCTCGACCGGCTGATTGCCTTCGCCGCCGTAGTTCAGGCGCTGGGCGACGCTAAGCTGACGGTCGAACAGCAGGCGATTGTCGTAGCGGTTGAGTTCCAGATGCAGAGCAAAGCGGATGCGCCACAGCAGATGCAGACACTCATTGAGCTCGTTGCGCTCGGCTTCAGTCAAAAAGCCGAAACCGACCATTTCATCCAGCGACGTGGCACCAAAGTGGCGGCGGGCGACCCACTGTAAGGTGTGGATATCGCGCAGGCCGCCGGGGCTGCTTTTAATATCCGGCTCAAGATTATAGCTGGTGCCGTGATAGCGCTGGTGGCGTGCGTTTTGTTCTTCCACTTTCGCCGGGAAGAATTTTTCGGACGGCCAGAAACCTTCGCTGAAAATGTGTTTTTGCAGTTCCAGGAACAGCGCGACGTCGCCAATCAGCAGGCGTGATTCAATCAGGTTGGTGGCGACGGTCAGGTCTGAAAGACCTTCCAGCAGGCACTCTTCCAGCGTTCGTACGCTATGGCCCACTTCCAGTTTGAGATCCCAGAGGAGCGTTAACAGCTCGCCGATTTTCTGCGCCTGCTCGTCGGGCAGTTTCTTACGGCTTAAAATCAGCAGGTCGATGTCCGAGAGCGGGTGCAGCTCACCGCGCCCGTAGCCGCCAACGGCAACCAGCGCCGCGTCTTCCACATCGCCAAAACCGTACTGAAGCCACAGGCGTTGCAGGAGCTGGTCGATGAATTCGGTGCGCGCTTCGATGAGCTGTTCGGCGGAAATCCCGCTATCAAAGGCTTCGCCCAGCCAGCGCTGGAAATCATCAAGATGGGATTTGATTGTGGCAATGTTCAGCGCATCCGCAGGCCAGGCACCGGGATTTTGCGGCTGATTGGGAAGGGTGGGGAGTGCGGTATTCGCGAGCTGTTCAGGAAGAGTTTTCATTTATGTTTGCGCCACCCATGTAAAAAGCCGGATGACGGCGCAAGCGCCTTATCCGGCCTACTGGATAGTGCAATTTGTAGGCCTGATAAGATGCGTGAGCATCGCCATCAGGCAAATCAATTATTCGTCGTGCGAGATGACAGCCGGGATGGTGTCATCCTTACGCAGTGTCAGAATTTCGCAGCCGTTTGCCGTTACCACAATAGTATGCTCGTACTGAGCAGACAAGCTGCGGTCTTTGGTTTTTACCGTCCAGCCATCTTTCATCGTGCGGATGCGGTAATCACCGGCGTTCAGCATCGGTTCGATGGTGAAGGTCATGCCTTCTTTAAGCACCACGCCGCCGTCATCTGCATCATAGTGCAGCACCTGCGGTTCTTCGTGGAAGCCGCGACCGATACCGTGACCGCAGTATTCGCGTACCACAGAGAAACCTTCCGCTTCCGCGTATTTCTGGATTGCCGCGCCGATGGTGCGCAGGCGAATACCCGGTTTCACCATCTTGATGCCGAGATAGAGGCTTTCCTGGGTGACGCGGCACAGGCGCTCGCCCAGAATGGTCGGTTTGCCGACGATGAACATTTTTGAGGTGTCACCGTGGAATTCGTCTTTAATCACGGTCACATCGATGTTGACGATATCGCCATCTTTCAGATGCTTAGCATCGTCCGGGATCCCGTGGCAGACCACTTCGTTAATGGAGATGCAGACCGATTTCGGGTAACCGTGGTAGCCAAGGCAGGCGGAGATCGCGTGCTGCTGGTTGACGATCCAGTCGTCACAGATGCGATCCAGCTCGCCGGTGCTCACGCCCGGTTTGATGTGCTGCTCGATCATCTCCAGCACTTCAGCTGCCAGACGACCCGCGACGCGCATCTTTTCGATTTCTTCAGGTGTTTTAATAGAAATAGCCATGGAGTTTGTCCATCAGGGTCGAATTTATCGACAATAATTGTGTAAGTGCTGTCAATGTTAACAGTCTGAAGCATCCACTACCAGATTGAGAATCAGTTACAGCATAGAGTGCCAACAATTATTGGTGTCGGTGGCGTATTTGTGGTATAAAGCGCGCCGGACTTCCGTTCCATTTGATATACACAGAATGGACTGAAGCGACAATCTCACTTTGTGTAACAACACACACGTATCGACACATATTCCGGGGTGCCCTTTGGGGTCGGTAATATGGGATACGTGGAGGCATAACCCCAACTTAATCTATAGAGGTTTTAAATCATGGCAACTGTTTCCATGCGCGACATGCTCAAGGCTGGTGTTCACTTTGGTCACCAGACCCGTTACTGGAACCCGAAAATGAAGCCTTTCATCTTCGGCGCGCGTAACAAAGTTCACATCATCAACCTTGAGAAAACTGTACCGATGTTCAACGAAGCTCTGGCTGAACTGAACAAGATCTCTGCTCGTAAAGGTAAAATCCTTTTCGTTGGTACTAAACGCGCTGCAAGCGAAGCGGTGAAAGAAGCTGCTAACAGCTGCGACCAGTTCTTCGTGAACCATCGCTGGTTGGGCGGCATGCTGACTAACTGGAAAACCGTTCGTCAGTCCATCAAACGTCTGAAAGACCTGGAAACTCAGTCTCAGGACGGTACTTTCGACAAGCTGACCAAGAAAGAAGCGCTGATGCGTACTCGTGAGCTTGAGAAACTGGAAAACAGCCTGGGCGGTATCAAAGACATGGGCGGCCTGCCGGACGCACTGTTCGTAATCGATGCTGACCACGAGCACATCGCTATCAAAGAAGCGAACAACCTGGGTATCCCAGTGTTCTCTATCGTTGATACCAACTCCGATCCAGACGGCGTTGATTTCGTTATCCCGGGTAACGACGATGCAATCCGTGCTGTAACCCTGTACCTGAGCGCTGTAGCGGCTACCGTTCGTGAAGGCCGTTCTTCTGACCTGGCTTCCCAGGCTGAAGAAAGCTTCGTAGAAGCTGAATAATAAGGAACGCTCGTTAGAGCCCCCTTATAGACCAGGTAGTATCAAGTTTGGTTAAGGGGCCCTTTATGGCCCCTTTTTCACTTTTTTAAATCCGTTCGGTTATCAGGCCGGGCGGATCACTCTTCCGAGGATTTTAGAATGGCTGAAATTACCGCATCCCTGGTAAAAGAGCTGCGTGAACGTACCGGCGCAGGCATGATGGATTGCAAAAAAGCACTGACTGAAGCTAATGGCGACATCGAGCTGGCAATCGAAAACATGCGTAAATCTGGCGCGATCAAAGCGGCTAAAAAAGCAGGCAACGTTGCTGCTGACGGCGTGATCAAAACCAAAATCGAAGGCAACTTCGGCGTGATTCTGGAAGTTAACTGCCAGACTGACTTCGTTGCTAAAGACGGTGGTTTCCAGGCGTTCGCAGACAAAGTTCTGGACGCAGCTGTTGCTGGCAAAGTGACTGACGTTGAAGTCCTGAAAGCACAGTTCGAAGAAGAGCGTGTTGCACTGGTTGCTAAAATCGGTGAAAACATCAACATCCGTCGCGTTGCAATCCTGGAAGGCGACGTTCTGGGTAGCTACCAGCACGGTGCGCGCATCGGTGTTCTGGTTGCGGCTAAAGGCGCTGATGAAGAGCTGGTTAAACACCTGGCAATGCACGTTGCTGCAAGCAAACCAGAATTCGTTAAACCAGAAGACGTGTCCGCTGAAGTGGTAGAGAAAGAATACCAGGTACAGCTGGATATCGCGATGCAGTCTGGTAAGCCGAAAGAAATCGCAGAGAAAATGGTTGAAGGCCGCATGAAGAAATTCACCGGCGAAGTTTCTCTGACTGGTCAGCCTTTCGTTATGGACCCGAGCAAAAACGTTGGCCAGCTGCTGAAAGAGCACAACGCTGACGTGACTGGCTTCATCCGCTTTGAAGTGGGCGAAGGCATCGAGAAAGTTGAAGCTGACTTCGCAGCAGAAGTTGCTGCAATGTCTAAACAGTCTTAATTGTACTGTTCGGAGCCGCCTCAGGGCGGCTCCTTTTTGTACCCGTCATGTGAAAATCAGCCAGCTCTTATAGGGGCAAATCGGCAGAAAGCGCATGATGTCACCTGATTTAAATCATCCCATTCGTGACACTCGCAGGAAAGAAAATGGCTACCAACGCAAAACCCGTCTACAAACGCATTCTGCTTAAACTGAGCGGCGAAGCATTGCAGGGGACTGAAGGTTTCGGTATTGACGCAAGCATCCTTGACCGTATGGCGCAAGAGATTAAAGAACTTGTTGAACTGGGCATTCAGGTTGGCGTAGTGATTGGCGGCGGTAACCTGTTCCGCGGTGCAGGTCTGGCGAAAGCGGGTATGAACCGCGTTGTGGGCGACCACATGGGCATGCTGGCCACGGTAATGAACGGCCTGGCAATGCGTGACGCACTGCATCGCGCCTATGTGAACGCTCGCCTGATGTCTGCTATTCCGCTGAACGGCGTGTGCGACAACTACAGCTGGGCAGAGGCGATTAGCCTGCTACGCAACAATCGCGTGGTGATCCTCTCCGCAGGTACCGGTAACCCGTTCTTCACAACCGACTCCGCAGCCTGCCTGCGCGGTATTGAAATCGAAGCCGACGTGGTGCTGAAAGCGACCAAAGTTGACGGCGTATTTACCGCTGACCCGGCGAAAGATCCTGCGGCGACCATGTACGAACAGCTGACCTACAGCGACGTGCTGGAACAAGAACTGAAAGTCATGGATCTGGCGGCGTTTACGCTGGCTCGTGACCATAAATTGCCGATTCGCGTCTTCAACATGAACAAACCTGGCGCACTGCGTCGCGTGGTCATGGGCGAAAAAGAAGGCACTTTAATCACGGAATAATTTCCGTCGAGGCCAAATACGGGTAAGATTCCGCTTTAATCATGCGGGTCACTTACCCGGTGGCATATTTTAAACAGGACTATACTTAGCGCATCTGTGCTACCGTCTGGTCTGACTGAGACAAGTTTTCAAGGATTCGTAACGTGATTAGCGATATCAGAAAAGATGCTGAAGTGCGCATGGAAAAATGCGTAGAAGCGTTCAAAACCCAAATCAGCAAAATACGCACGGGTCGTGCTTCTCCCAGCCTGCTGGACGGCATCGTCGTTGAGTATTACGGCACCCCAACTCCGCTGCGTCAGCTGGCAAGTGTAACGGTAGAAGATACCCGCACGCTGAAAATCAACGTGTTCGACCGTTCTATGGGCCCGGCTGTCGAAAAAGCGATTATGGCGTCTGACCTTGGTCTGAACCCAAGTTCTGCGGGTACCGATATCCGCGTTCCGCTGCCGGCTCTGACGGAAGAACGTCGTAAAGACCTGATCAAAGTGGTACGCGGTGAAGCTGAGCAGGGGCGTGTCTCTGTGCGTAACGTCCGTCGCGACGCGAACGACAAAGTGAAAGCGCTGCTGAAAGAAAAAGAGATCAGCGAAGATGACGATCGCCGTTCTCAGGACGACGTGCAGAAACTGACCGACGCAGCTATCAAGAAAATTGATGCGGCGCTGGCAGATAAAGAAGCGGAACTGATGCAGTTCTAATCTGCATTCGTTTGCAGGAAAAACGCCGTACAGGAAGCGTATCGCTTTGCTGGCGGCGTTTTGCATTTATACTCTTCACCCTTCAAGTCGCTAAGCTGGACCTTTCATGAAGCAAATAACCGTTCTTGGCTCAACGGGCTCAATTGGCTGTAGCACGCTGGACGTTGTGCGCCATAACGCTGACCATTTCTCCGTTGCCGCGCTGGTAGCCGGTAAAAACGTCGATCGCATGGTCGAGCAGTGTCTGGAGTTTTCTCCGCGTTTCGCGGTGATGGATGACGCCCATAGCGCCGAAGCTGTGAAAATCGCTCTGCGTGAACACGGTAGCCGCACCGAAGTGATGTGCGGGCAACAGGCGGCGTGTGAGGTGGCCGCGCTGGACGACGTTGATCAGGTGATGGCCGCCATCGTGGGCGCGGCGGGCCTGGTACCGACGCTTGCCGCTATTCATGCCGGCAAAACGGTTTTACTGGCGAACAAAGAGTCATTGGTGACCTGCGGACGCCTGTTCCTTGAAGCGGTGAAAGCCAGCGGCGCGCAACTTTTACCGGTCGATAGCGAACATAACGCCATCTTTCAGAGTTTGCCGCAAACTTTTCAGCAAGACCTGGGGTACGCTGATCTCGGGCAGCATGGCGTTACGTCCATTCTGCTTACCGGGTCTGGTGGCCCGTTCCGTGAGACGCCAATCAGTGAACTGCGCGCAATGACGCCGGATCAGGCTTGCCGTCATCCGAACTGGTCGATGGGGCGTAAAATTTCCGTCGACTCTGCCACCATGATGAATAAAGGTCTCGAATACATTGAAGCCCGCTGGCTGTTTAACGCCTCTGCCGCGCAAATGGAAGTGGTGATTCATCCGCAATCGGTGATCCACTCGATGGTTCGCTATAAAGATGGCAGCGTCATTGCGCAACTCGGCGAGCCGGATATGCGTACGCCTATCGCCAATGCGATGGCCTGGCCTGGACGTGCGGAATCAGGCGTTAAACCGCTCGATTTCTGCAAACTGGGCGCACTGACGTTTAGCGAACCGGATTACGATCGTTACCCTTGCCTTAAGCTGGCGATGGACGCGTTCGAGCAGGGGCAGGCGGCGACAACCGCACTGAATGCGGCGAACGAAATTACCGTTGCCGCATTCCTGGATTCGCAGATTCGCTTTACCGATATCGCGGCGGCGAACCTGGCCGTGATTGACGCGATGTCGCTTGCGGAGCCGCAGTCCGTCGATGAGGTGCTGGTGATTGACGCGCATGCGCGTGATGTGGCGCGAAAACAAGTGATGCGTTTCGCAAGCTGAGGATTATCAGCCTGGGAACTGTCATGGTATTTGTTAGCGTCTGGCTTCAGTGATATAGTCTGCGCCACCGATTGCGCCTCTATTTTCAGGGGCAATCGTGAAAGCCGTGCTTCAACACGGCTTTTTTGCGACAGAAATATCAGTATTCCGGGGTACCGCTCATTCCTTTTCATGGACTAAAAACGCGTTATGTTGTCTGCTAATCAACCAATCAGCGAAAATGTGCCTGCCCACGGGTGTCGCCATGTGGCTATCATCATGGACGGCAATGGTCGCTGGGCGAAGAGACAAGGGAAGATTCGCGCCTTTGGACATAAAGCCGGGGCGAAGTCTGTTCGCCGCGCCGTGTCGTATGCGGCGAATAATGGCATTGAAGCATTAACCCTTTATGCGTTCAGCAGTGAAAACTGGAACCGCCCCGAGCAAGAAGTTAGCGCATTGATGGAGCTTTTCGTGTGGGCGCTTGATAGCGAAGTAAAAAGCCTGCATCGCCACAATGTACGGTTGCGTATCATCGGTGATACCAGCCGGTTCAACGCCCGCCTACAGGAGCGCATCCGTAAAGCGGAAGCGTTAACCGAAAATAATACCGGGCTGACGTTAAATATCGCCGCTAATTATGGTGGGCGTTGGGATATTATTCAGGGAGTTCAGCGACTGGCTGAACAGGTTCAGGAAGGGTTACTCCGTCCCGACAACATCAGTGAAGATCTGCTGAGTCAGCAAATCTGCATGCATGAACTGGCTCCCGTGGATTTAGTAATTAGGACAGGGGGAGAACATCGCATCAGTAATTTTCTTATCTGGCAAATCGCCTATGCTGAACTTTACTTTACCGATGTTCTTTGGCCCGATTTCGATGAACAAGACTTTGAGGGTGCGCTGCATGCTTTTGCAAATCGCGAGCGTCGTTTCGGCGGCACCGAGCCTGGTGGCGAATAGGCCTGATGGGGGTAGCTTTTGCTGAAGTATCGCCTGATTTCTGCATTAATTTTAATACCCGTTGTTATTGCGGCGCTGTTTTTGCTGCCGCCAGTCGGGTTCGCCATTGTTACGCTGGTTGTCTGTATGCTGGCCGCGTGGGAATGGGGACAACTGAGCGGATTTAGCTCGCGTACGCAGCGGGTGTGGCTGGCGGTACTTTGCGGCCTGTTGTTGGCGGTGATGCTCTTCTTGCTTCCTGAGTATCATCATAACCTCCATCAACCGGTTGTTGAGATTTCGCTCTGGGCCTCACTGGCCTGGTGGGTCGTGGCGCTGTTACTGGTGCTGACCTATCCGGGTTCAGCGTCGTCATGGCGTCATTCAAAAACGCTGCGTCTGCTGTTTGGCCTGCTGACTATCGTGCCGTTCTTCTGGGGCATGGTGGCGTTGCGCGCATGGCACTACGACGATAACCACTACAGCGGTGCGCTGTGGCTGCTGTATGTCATGATCCTCGTATGGGGTGCGGATTCCGGCGCGTATATGTTTGGCAAACTGTTTGGCAAACATAAGCTGGCGCCTAAAGTTTCACCGGGGAAAACCTGGCAAGGATTCATCGGCGGCCTGTTAACGGCTGCGGTTATTTCCTGGGCCTATGGATTGTGGGCAAATCTGGACGTAGCCCCCTCAACCCTATTAATATGCTCCATTGTCGCTGCGCTGGCTTCTGTGCTCGGCGATCTGACCGAGAGCATGTTTAAACGTGAAGCCGGCATCAAGGACAGTGGACATTTGATCCCCGGTCACGGCGGAATTCTGGACCGTATTGACAGCCTGACGGCGGCGGTTCCTGTATTCGCGTGCTTGCTGTTGTTAGTTTTCAGGACGATTTAACGGATGGGTCTATGCTGAGCATACTCTGGAATCTGGCGGCATTTATTGTTGCCCTGGGTGTATTGATCACCGTCCATGAATTTGGTCACTTCTGGGTTGCTCGCCGCTGTGGCGTTCGCGTAGAGCGTTTTTCAATTGGTTTTGGGAAATCGCTCTGGCGTCGTGTTGATAAACACGGCACCGAATTTGTTATCGCCCTTATCCCCCTGGGCGGCTACGTCAAAATGCTGGATGAGCGTGTCGAGCCGGTTGCACCGGAGATGCGCCACTTCGCATTCAACAACAAAACGGTCGGCCAGCGCGCCGCCGTTATTGCTGCCGGCCCTGTCGCCAACTTCCTTTTTGCCATCTTCGCTTACTGGCTGGTGTTTATCATCGGCGTCCCTGGCGTTCGTCCGGTTGTCGGTGAAATAACCCCCAATTCGATTGCGGCAGAAGCACAAATTGCACCAGGTACGGAACTAAAAGCCGTAGATGGTATCGAAACGCCTGATTGGGATGCAGTGCGTTTGGCGATGGTCGCTAAAATTGGCGACGAGCGCGCCACCCTCACTGTTGCCCCTTTCGGGAGTGAACAGCGTCAGGATAAAATCCTGAATTTGCAGCACTGGGCGTTCGAACCGGATAAAGAAGATCCTATCGCTTCACTCGGTATTCGCCCGCGCGGTGCGCAGATTGAACCTGTCCTCGCCGAGATTCAGGCCGACTCTGCTGCCAGCAAAGCCGGTTTGCAAGCTGGCGACAGGATCGTTAAAGTCGATGGTCAGCCGCTGGAAAACTGGATGATGTTTGTCACGCTGGTGCGTGATAACCCCGGTAAAGGACTGCGGTTAGATATCGAAAGGCAGGGGAGTCCCTTGTCTTTGACGCTGATACCGGATACAAAACACGGTAACGGAAAGGCGGAAGGGTTTGCGGGTGTGGTACCAAAAGTTATCCCGCTGCCTGACGAATACAAAACAGTGCGCCAGTATGGGCCGTTCAGCGCCATCGCCCAGGCCACGGATAAAACGTGGCAGTTGATGAAGCTGACGGTTAGCATGCTGGGAAAATTGATCACCGGTGACGTCAAACTGAACAACCTCAGTGGGCCGATTTCGATCGCTCAGGGGGCTGGGATGTCAGCGGAGTACGGGTTGATTTACTATCTGATGTTTCTTGCGCTCATCAGTGTAAATCTGGGCATCATCAACCTGTTCCCGCTCCCCGTGTTAGATGGGGGCCATCTGCTGTTTTTGGCGATTGAAAAGCTGAAGGGCGGTCCGGTATCCGAGCGAGTTCAAGACTTTAGTTATCGCATTGGCTCAATACTGCTGGTGTTGTTAATGGGGCTTGCACTTTTCAATGATTTCTCTCGGTTATGAGAGTTAGTTAGGAAGAACGCATAATAACGATGGCGATGAAAAAGTTGCTTATAGCGTCGCTGCTGTTTAGCAGCGCGACCGTATACGGTGCTGACGGGTTCGTAGTGAAGGACATTCATTTCGAAGGCTTGCAGCGAGTCGCTGTTGGTGCGGCCCTCCTCAGTATGCCAGTACGTCCTGGTGATACCATAACTGATGACGATATCAGTAATACCATTCGCGCACTGTTTGCCACTGGCAACTTTGAGGACGTTCGCGTCCTGAGAGACGGCGATACGTTACTGGTACAGGTCAAAGAGCGTCCAACGATTGCCAGCATCACCTTCTCCGGCAACAAGTCGGTGAAAGATGACATGCTCAAGCAGAACCTTGAAGCATCTGGCGTTCGCGTGGGTGAATCTCTTGACCGCACCACGCTTTCGGATATCGAAAAAGGGCTCGAAGACTTCTACTACAGCGTGGGTAAATACAGCGCGAGCGTAAAAGCCGTTGTCACCCCGCTGCCGCGTAACCGTGTCGACCTGAAACTGGTCTTCCAGGAAGGCGTCTCCGCGCAAATCCAGCAGATCAACATCGTGGGTAACCACGCGTTCAGCACGGAAGATCTCATCTCGAATTTCCAGCTGCGTGATGAAGTGCCGTGGTGGAACGTGGTGGGCGATCGCAAATACCAGAAACAGAAACTGGCGGGCGACCTTGAAACCCTGCGCAGCTACTATCTGGATCGCGGTTACGCACGTTTCAACATCGACTCCACGCAGGTGAGCCTGACGCCTGATAAAAAAGGCATCTACATCACCGTTAACGTGACGGAAGGCGATCAGTACAAACTCGATAGCGTACAGGTGAGCGGCAATCTGGCCGGGCACTCCGCTGAAATCGAAGCGCTGACCAAAATCGAGCCGGGCGAGCTGTATAACGGCACCAAAGTGACCAAAATGGAAGATGACATTAAAAAGCTTCTGGGTCGCTATGGTTACGCCTATCCGCGCGTTCAGTCTCAGCCTGAAATCAACGATGCGGATAAAACCGTTAAGCTGCATGTGAACGTTGATGCGGGTAACCGTTTCTACGTGCGCAAAATCCGCTTTGAAGGTAACGACACTTCCAAAGATGCCGTCCTGCGTCGCGAAATGCGTCAGATGGAAGGGGCATGGCTGGGCAGCGATTTAGTTGACCAGGGTAAAGAGCGTCTGAACCGTCTGGGTTACTTCGAAACCGTCGATACCGACACCCAACGCGTATCGGGCAGCCTGGACCAGGTGGATGTGGTTTA
This sequence comes from Pseudocitrobacter sp. 2023LY-00077, assembly GCF_055796175.1. Taxonomy (NCBI): domain Bacteria; kingdom Pseudomonadati; phylum Pseudomonadota; class Gammaproteobacteria; order Enterobacterales; family Enterobacteriaceae; genus Pseudocitrobacter; species Pseudocitrobacter sp. 2023LY-00077. The sequence continues at coordinate 213,144 of NZ_JBSPEI010000010.1, forward strand.
CAAGGTGAAAGAGCGTAACACCGGTAGCTTCAACTTCGGTATCGGTTACGGTACGGAAAGCGGCGTCAGCTTCCAGGTTGGCGTACAGCAGGATAACTGGTTAGGTACGGGCTACTCCGTTGGTATCAACGGCACCAAGAACGACTACCAGACCTATTCTGAGTTTTCTGTGACCAACCCGTACTTTACGGTCGATGGCGTGAGCCTCGGCGGTCGTATCTTCTACAATGACTTTAAAGCGGATGATGCGGACCTCTCCTCCTATACCAACAAAAGTTATGGTTTAGATGGAACGCTGGGCTTCCCGATCAACGAATACAACACGCTGCGTGCGGGTCTGGGCTATGTCCATAACGACCTGTCTAACATGCAGCCGCAGGTAGCGATGAACCGTTATCTGGATTCAATTGGTCAGAATGCCAGCACGACGTCTGATGATAATAACTTCTCGGCGGATGACTTCACCTTCAACTATGGTTGGACGTATAACAAACTGGACCGCGGCTACTTCCCGACGGACGGTTCGCGCGTTAACCTGAACGGTAAGGTCACGATTCCGGGCTCTGATAACGAGTTCTATAAAGTCACGCTGGATACCGCGTCCTACTTCCCGATTGATGACGACCACAAGTGGGTTGTTCTGGGTCGTACACGTTGGGGTTACGGTGATGGCCTGGGCGGCAAAGAACTGCCGTTCTATGAAAACTTCTATGCCGGTGGTTCCAGCACCGTGCGTGGCTTCCAGTCGAACAACATCGGTCCTAAAGCGGCTTACTATGGCCCGGGTACCGATAACTGTGAAACCACCAAAGACGGCAAACCTGGCATCTGTGATTCAGATGATGCAGTCGGCGGTAACGCCATGGCTGTTGCCAGCATGGAACTGATTGTACCTACGCCGTTCGTGAGTGATAAATACGCGAACTCTATTCGTACTTCTGTCTTCTGGGATGCGGGTACCGTGTGGGATACTAACTGGAAAGACACTGCAGAGACACGTGCTGCGGGGATCCCTGACTACAGCGATCCAAGCAACATCCGTATGTCTGCGGGTATCGCATTACAATGGATGTCCCCATTGGGGCCGTTGGTCTTCTCCTACGCCCAGCCGTTCAAGAAATACGATGGAGACAAAGCCGAGCAATTCCAGTTTAACATTGGTAAAACCTGGTAATTGCTCACTTGCAAAGGAATGCAGTGCAGTGTAGTGACGCTGTATAGGCATAGCGTTAAGTGGCCTTCGGGCCACACAAAAAACGGTACCTTCGGGTACGCATGGGATGGTAAGGAGTTTTATTGTGAAAAAGTGGTTAGTAGCTGCAGGTTTAGGTTTAGCAATGGCTGCGTCTGCTCAGGCAGCAGATAAAATCGCAATTGTTAACATGGGCAACCTGTTCCAACAAGTTGCACAGAAAACCGGTGTTTCCAGCACGCTGGAAAATGAGTTCAAAGGCCGTGCCGGCGAACTTCAGCGTATGGAAGGCGACCTGCAGTCTAAAATGCAGCGTCTGCAATCCATGAAAGCAGGTGCAGACCGCACCAAGCTGGAAAAAGACATCACTTCTCAGCGCCAGACTTTCGCACAGAAAGCTCAGGCATTTGAGCAGGATCGCCAGCGTCGTACCAACGAAGAGCGCGGCAAACTGGTTACTCGTATCCAGACTGCTGTGAAATCTGTTGCAAGCAGCCAGAGCATCGACCTGGTTGTTGACGCTAACGCCGTTGCATTCAACAGCAGCGATGTTAAAGACATCACCGCTGATGTACTGAAACAGGTTAAATAAGTAATGCCTTCAATTCGACTGGCTGATCTCGCGCAGCAGTTGGATGCGGAATTACACGGTGATGGCGATATCGTCATCACCGCTGTCGCGTCCATGCAAACCGCGACCACAGGCCATATTACGTTCATGGTGAATCCTAAATACCGTGAGCACCTGGCCGCTTGCCAGGCCTCTGCAGTCGTCATGACCGCAGACGATCTTCCTTTTGCCAAAAGCGCGGCGCTGGTAGTGAAGAATCCCTACCTGACTTACGCCCGTATGGCCCAAATTTTAGATACCACGCCGCAACCGGCGCAGGATATCGCGCCCAGCGCAGTCATCGATCCTACGGCGACGCTCGGCAAAAACGTCTCTATCGGCGCCAACGCGGTGATAGAATCGGACGTTGTGCTTGGCGATAACGTGGTGATTGGCGCAGGCTCTTTCGTCGGTAAAAAGACGAAAATCGGTGCCGGCTCGCGTCTGTGGGCAAACGTCAGTATTTACCACGACATCGAGATCGGTGAGAATTGCCTGATCCAGTCCAGCACCGTGATCGGCGCGGATGGTTTTGGTTATGCCAACGATCGCGGTAACTGGGTGAAGATTCCACAATTAGGTCGCGTGATTATTGGCGATCGCGTGGAGATCGGCGCTTGTACTACCATTGACCGTGGCGCACTTGACGATACGGTGATCGGCAACGGTGTTATCATTGATAACCAGTGCCAGATTGCGCACAACGTGGTGATTGGCGACAATACCGCCGTCGCCGGCGGCGTCATTATGGCCGGTAGCCTGAAAATTGGCCGTTACTGCATGATTGGCGGTGCCAGCGTCATTAACGGACACATGGAAATTTGCGACAAAGTGACAGTAACCGGCATGGGTATGGTGATGCGCCCGATTACTGAGCCTGGCGTCTATTCTTCTGGTATTCCGCTTCAGCCGAATAAGGCGTGGCGTAAGACAGCAGCACTGGTGATGAATATTGATGATATGAGCAAGCGCCTGAAAGCTGTAGAGCGCAAGATCAATCAACAAGACTAAACAGTCACCCACATTGGATTGTCGCCGAATTGACTGGGCTAAGCCCTGTGATGACGGAGCGACATTTATCGGCCTGTCGGCTTTCTGAAAATCCGGCAGGCCGTGTTATTATTGCCATTCAGTATATTTTGACAGGAAGAGTATTTTGACTACCGACACTCATACTCTGCACATTGAAGAGATTTTAGAACTTCTGCCGCACCGTTACCCGTTCTTACTGGTTGATCGCGTGCTGGATTTTGAAGAAGGTCGTTTTCTGCGCGCAGTGAAAAACATTTCCGTAAATGAGCCGTTTTTCCAGGGGCACTTCCCTGGTAAGCCGATTTTACCTGGCGTGCTGATTCTGGAAGCGATGGCGCAGGCGACCGGTATTCTGGCGTTCAAAAGCGTGGGTAAACTGGAACCAGGCGAACTTTACTATTTCGCAGGTATCGACGAAGCGCGCTTCAAGCGCCCGGTTGTGCCTGGCGATCAGATGATTATGGAAGTCACCTTCGAGAAAACCCGTCGCGGCCTGACTCGCTTTAAAGGCGTTGCGCTGGTTGACGGCAAGGTTGTTTGCGAAGCGACTATGATGTGTGCGCGTAGCCGGGAGGCCTGATCCGTGATTGATAAAACCGCCTTTATCCATCCTACCGCCATTGTTGAAGACGGTGCCGTTATCGGTGCTAACGTTCACATTGGCCCGTTTTGTATTGTGGGGTCCAACGTCGAAATCGGCGAAGGTACCGTACTGAAGTCTCACGTTGTAGTTAACGGCATCACCAAAATTGGCCGTGATAACGAGATTTATCAGTTCGCCTCCATCGGTGAAGTGAACCAGGATCTGAAATATGCTGGCGAACCAACCCGTGTGGAGATTGGCGATCGCAACCGCATTCGCGAAAGCGTCACCATTCATCGTGGCACAGTACAGGGCGGTGGATTGACGAAGGTGGGTAGCGATAACCTGCTGATGATCAACGCGCACGTCGCGCATGATTGCCAGCTCGGCGATCGCTGTATCCTTGCCAACAACGCCACGTTGGCAGGACACGTTACGCTCGACGACTACGTAATTATCGGCGGTATGACTGCGGTCCATCAGTTCTGCATCATTGGTGCACACGTGATGGTTGGCGGTTGTTCCGGCGTTGCGCAGGACGTTCCACCGTTCGTGATCGCGCAGGGCAACCATGCCACGCCGTTTGGGGTGAACATCGAAGGTCTGAAACGTCGCGGCTTTAGCCGTGAGGCGATTACTGCTATCCGTAATGCGTATAAGGCGTTGTACCGTAACGGTAAAACGCTGGATGAAGCGAAAGCTGAAATCGCTGAACTGGCTGAGCAGTACCCGGAAGTTAAAGCGTTTACGGAATTCTTCGCGCGTTCAACTCGCGGTCTGATTCGTTAATGACTGAGCAGCGTCCATTAACGATTGCCCTGGTCGCCGGAGAAACTTCCGGCGATATTCTTGGCGCTGGCCTGATCCGTGCTCTTAAAGCGCGGATTCCCAATGCGCGGTTTGTCGGCGTTGCCGGCCCGCGTATGCAGGCTGAAGGCTGTGAAGCCTGGTATGAAATGGAAGAGCTGGCGGTGATGGGGATTGTCGAAGTCCTCGGGCGCCTGCGTCGTCTGTTACACATTCGTGCCGATCTCACAAAGCGTTTTACTGAGCTGCAACCCGATGTTTTCGTCGGCATTGATGCCCCGGATTTCAACATCACGCTTGAGGGCAACCTGAAGAAGCAGGGCATTAAAACCATTCACTATGTCAGCCCGTCCGTCTGGGCCTGGCGACAGAAACGCGTTTTCAAAATAGGCAGAGCCACCGATCTGGTGCTCGCATTTCTGCCTTTCGAAAAAGCGTTTTACGACAAATTTAACGTTCCCTGCCGCTTTATCGGACACACCATGGCCGACGCCATGCCGCTGGACCCCGATAAAAATGCGGCGCGGGATGTGCTGGGTATTCCGCACGATGCGCACTGTCTGGCTTTGCTGCCGGGCAGCCGTGGCGCGGAAGTGGAAATGCTCAGCGCTGATTTTCTGAAAACGGCGCAAATCCTGCGTCATCACTATCCGGATCTGGAAGTGGTGGTCCCGCTGGTAAATGCCAAACGCCGTGAACAGTTCGAACGCATTAAGGCCGAGGTTGCGCCGGATCTCCACGTTCACTTGCTGGATGGCATGGGACGTGAAGCGATGGTTGCCAGCGATGCGGCACTGCTGGCCTCTGGCACAGCGGCGCTGGAATGCATGCTGGCAAAATGCCCGATGGTGGTGGGCTATCGCATGAAACCGTTCACCTTCTGGCTGGCGGAACGACTGGTTAAAACTGATTATGTGTCGCTGCCTAACCTGCTCGCCGGGCGCGAGCTGGTGAAAGAGCTGTTGCAGGATGAATGCCAGCCGCAGGCGCTGGCTGATGCGTTACTGCCGCTGCTGGCGAATGGCAAAACCAGCCACGCTATGCACGACACTTTCCGCGAACTGCATTTGCAAATCCGCTGTAATGCCGATGAGCAGGCAGCTGACGCGGTTCTGGAGTTAGCACGATGATTGAATTTGTGTATCCGCACACCCATTTAGTGGCTGGTGTGGATGAAGTTGGCCGTGGCCCGCTGGTCGGCGCCGTGGTGACTGCGGCGGTGATCCTCGATCCCGCCCGCCCGATTATTGGGTTGAATGATTCTAAAAAGCTGAGCGAAAAACGCCGTCTGGCGCTGTTTGATGAAATCAAAGAGAAAGCGCTCTGCTGGAGCCTGGGCCGCGCAGAACCCCATGAAATCGATGAATTGAACATTTTGCATGCCACGATGCTGGCGATGCAGCGTGCTGTTGCCGGGTTAAGCATCGCACCGGAATACGTGCTGATCGATGGCAACCGTTGCCCTGCGTTACCGATGCCTTCAATGGCGGTGGTGAAGGGCGACAGCCGGGTGGCGGAAATCAGCGCCGCATCTATCATTGCGAAAGTGACGCGCGACGCCGAAATGGCTGCCCTTGATGGTATATTTCCGCAGTACGGCTTTGCCCAGCACAAAGGTTACCCAACCGCTTTTCATCTGGAAAAGCTGGCAGAATACGGTGCCACCGAGCACCACCGACGCAGTTTTGGCCCGGTCAAACGGGCGCTGGGTCTGGTATCCTGACTCTATCTACGCCCTCAGTAAGCAACGCGGGATCTAACAATGGCTGAACCACGTTTCGTACACCTTCGGGTGCACAGTGACTACTCCATGATCGATGGCCTGGCGAAAACGGCACCGCTGGTGAAAAAGGCGGCGGCGTTAGGCCAGCCTGCACTGGCGATCACCGATTTCACCAACCTGTGTGGTCTGGTGAAGTTCTATGGTGCGGGCCATGGCGCGGGGATCAAACCGATCGTTGGGGCCGATTTCCACGTGCAGTGCGATCTGCTTGGCGATGAAATGACGCAGCTCACCGTGCTGGCGGCCAATAATACGGGCTACCAGAATCTGACGCTGCTGATTTCGCGCGCCTATCAGCGTGGCTACGGCGCCGCTGGCCCGTGGATCGATCGCGACTGGCTGGTCGAACTGAAAGAGGGATTGATACTGCTCTCCGGTGGTCGCATGGGCGATGTCGGGCGCTGCCTGCTGCGTGGCAATATGCCGCTGGTTGAGGAGTGCGTCTCGTTCTATGAAGAACATTTCCCGGATTGCTATTTTCTCGAACTGATTCGTACCGGTCGCCCGGACGAAGAACCTTATCTGCATGCCGCCGTTGAGCTGGCGGAAGCGCGTGGCCTGCCGGTCGTGGCAACCAATGACGTCCGTTTCCTCGAAACCGGTGACTTTGACGCGCACGAAATTCGCGTCGCCATCCACGATGGCTTTACGCTCGATGACCCGAAACGCCCGCGTAACTATTCACCGCAGCAGTATATGCGCAGCGAAGAGGAGATGTGCGAGCTGTTTGCCGACATCCCGGAAGCGCTGGAAAATACCGTAGAGATCGCCAAGCGCTGTAACGTCACGGTGCGTCTGGGTGAATACTTCCTGCCGCAATTCCCGACCGGGGATATGAGCACCGAAGACTTCCTGGTCGCCAAATCCCATGAAGGCCTGGAAGAGCGTCTGGCGTTTCTGTTCCCGGACGAGGAAGAGCGTAAAAAACGCCGTCCGCCGTATGATGAACGTCTGGAAACAGAACTTAAAGTTATCAACCAGATGGGCTTCCCTGGTTACTTCTTGATCGTGATGGAGTTTATCCAGTGGTCAAAAGATAACGGCGTGCCGGTCGGCCCGGGGCGTGGTTCCGGTGCGGGCTCGCTGGTGGCGTATGCGCTGAAAATTACCGACCTCGATCCGCTGGAATTTGACCTGCTGTTCGAACGTTTCCTTAACCCGGAACGTGTCTCAATGCCTGACTTCGACGTTGACTTCTGTATGGAGAAACGCGACCGGGTTATCGATCACGTGGCGGAAATGTACGGTCGCGATGCGGTATCGCAGATCATCACCTTCGGTACGATGGCGGCAAAAGCGGTTATCCGCGACGTTGGGCGCGTGCTCGGTCATCCGTACGGCTTCGTCGATCGCATCTCTAAACTGGTGCCGCCCGATCCGGGTATGACGCTGGCGAAAGCGTTTGAAGCGGAACCGCAGCTGCCAGAAATCTACGAAGCGGACGAAGAAGTTAAAGCGCTGATCGACATGGCGCGTAAGCTGGAAGGGGTCACCCGTAACGCCGGTAAGCACGCCGGTGGTGTGGTGATCTCGCCGACTAAAATCACCGATTTTGCGCCACTTTACTGTGATGAAGCGGGTCAGCACCCGGTTACCCAGTTCGATAAAAGCGACGTTGAATACGCCGGGCTGGTGAAGTTCGACTTCCTTGGCCTGCGTACGCTGACTATCATCAACTGGGCGCTGGAGATGATCAACGCCCGCCGCGAGAAGCACGGCGAACCGCCGCTGGATATCGCCGCCATTCCGCTGGATGACAAGAAAAGCTTCGATATGCTGCAACGCTCGGAAACCACGGCGGTGTTCCAGCTTGAATCGCGCGGCATGAAAGACCTGATTAAACGTCTGCAGCCTGACTGCTTCGAAGATATGATTGCACTGGTGGCCCTGTTCCGTCCGGGCCCGTTGCAATCAGGGATGGTAGATAACTTTATCGACCGTAAGCATGGTCGCGAAGAAATTTCCTATCCGGACGTACAGTGGCAGCACGAATGCCTGAAACCGGTACTGGAGCCGACCTACGGCATTATCCTGTACCAGGAACAGGTGATGCAGATTGCCCAGGAACTCTCTGGCTATACCCTTGGCGGCGCGGATATGCTGCGTCGTGCGATGGGTAAGAAGAAGCCCGAAGAGATGGCCAAGCAGCGCGGCGCGTTTGAAGAAGGCGCGAAAAAACGCGGTGTTGACGGCGAACTGGCGATGAAAATCTTTGACCTGGTGGAGAAATTCGCCGGTTACGGGTTTAACAAATCTCACTCCGCCGCTTATGCGTTGGTCTCCTACCAGACGCTGTGGCTGAAAGCGCACTACCCGGCAGAGTTTATGGCGGCGGTAATGACCGCGGATATGGACAACACCGAGAAGGTGGTCGGTCTGGTGGATGAGTGCTGGCGCATGGGGCTGAAAATCCTGCCGCCTGACATTAACTCCGGTTTATATCATTTCCACGTTAATGATGACGGGGAAATCGTGTATGGTATCGGCGCGATTAAGGGCGTCGGTGAGGGGCCGATTGAGGCTATCATCGAAGCGCGTAACAATGGCGGCTATTTCCGCGAACTGTTCGACCTGTGCGCGCGCACTGATACCAAAAAACTGAACCGTCGCGTGCTGGAAAAACTGATCATGTCCGGGGCGTTCGACCGGCTTGGCCCGCACCGCGCGGCGTTGATGAACTCGCTTGGCGATGCGCTGAAAGCGGCGGATCAACACGCGAAGGCAGAAGCCATCGGGCAGGCCGATATGTTTGGCGTGCTGGCGGAAGAACCAGAGCAAATTGAACAGTCCTACGCCAACTGCCAGCCGTGGCCGGAACAGGTGGTGCTGGATGGTGAACGGGAAACGTTGGGTCTGTACCTGACGGGCCACCCGATTAACCAGTATTTAAAAGAAATTGAGCGCTATGTCGGAGGCTACAGGCTAAAAGACATGCATCCGACAGAACGTGGTAAAGTGACCACGGCTGCGGGGCTCGTCATTGCGGCGCGGGTAATGGTCACCAAGCGCGGCAATCGTATCGGCATCTGCACGCTGGATGACCGTTCCGGGCGTCTCGAAGTCATGTTGTTTACCGAGGCACTGGATAAATACCAGCATTTGCTGGAAAAAGACCGCATACTTATCGTCAGCGGACAGGTCAGCTTTGATGACTTCAGCGGCGGGCTTAAAATGATGGCCCGCGAAGTTATGGATATTGACGAAGCCCGGGAAAAATACGCTCGCGGGCTTGCTATCTCGCTGACGGACAGGCAAATTGATGACCAGCTTTTAAACCGACTCCGTCAGTCTCTGGAACCCCACCGCTCTGGGACAATTCCAGTACATCTCTACTATCAGAGGGCGGATGCACGTGCGCGGTTGCGTTTCGGTGCAACGTGGCGTGTCTCTCCGAGCGATCGTTTACTTAACGATCTGCGTGGCCTTATTGGTTCGGAGCAGGTGGAACTGGAGTTTGACTAATACAGGAATACTATGAGTCTGAATTTCCTTGATTTTGAACAGCCGATCGCAGAGCTGGAAGCGAAAATCGATTCTCTGACTGCGGTTAGCCGTCAGGATGAGAAACTGGATATTAACATCGACGAAGAAGTGCATCGTCTGCGCGAAAAAAGCGTAGAGCTGACGCGCAAAATCTTTGCCGATCTCGGCGCATGGCAGGTAGCCCAACTGGCGCGCCATCCGCAGCGCCCGTACACCCTGGATTATGTCCGCCTGGCGTTTGATGAATTTGACGAACTGGCCGGCGACCGCGCTTATGCTGACGATAAAGCTATCGTGGGCGGGATCGCGCGTCTGGATGGACGTCCGGTGATGATCATTGGTCATCAGAAAGGCCGTGAAACCAAAGAAAAAATCCGTCGCAACTTCGGTATGCCAGCACCAGAAGGTTACCGTAAAGCCCTGCGTCTGATGGAGATGGCCGAGCGCTTCAACATGCCGATCATCACCTTCATCGACACCCCGGGTGCATACCCTGGCGTGGGCGCGGAAGAACGCGGTCAGTCTGAAGCGATTGCGCGTAACCTGCGTGAAATGTCACGTCTGAGCGTGCCGGTTATCTGTACCGTTATCGGTGAAGGTGGCTCCGGCGGCGCGCTGGCGATCGGCGTGGGTGATAAAGTGAATATGCTGCAGTACAGCACCTATTCGGTGATTTCACCGGAAGGCTGTGCGTCTATTCTGTGGAAAAGCGCGGATAAAGCCCCGCTGGCCGCAGAAGCGATGGGCATCATTGCCCCGCGTCTGAAAGAGCTGAAGCTGATTGACTCTATCATTCCAGAACCGCTGGGCGGCGCGCACCGCAACCCGGAAGTGATGGCGGCATCGCTGAAAGCACAACTGCTGGAAGATCTGGCCGATCTTGACGTGCTGAGCAAAGACGACCTTAAAAATCGTCGTTATCAGCGCCTGATGAGCTACGGCTACGCGTAAGCGGTTAATCAGATATTTGCTAAAAAAGGGTCACATTGCGTGACCCTTTTTTTTATCTGTGATTTAGCTGGGCTATGATTAGCTAACATTTCCAGGAGGAGCGCATGAATATAATCGCCATTATGGGGCCGCACGGCGTCTACTACAAAGACGAGCCTATCAAGGAGCTGGAAAGCGCGTTACTCGCGCAGGGCTTCAAAATTATCTGGCCGCAAAACAGCGCTGACCTGCTGAAATTCATCGAACATAACCCGCGTATCTGCGGCGTTATCTTCGACTGGGACGAATACAACGTTGACCTGTGTAGCGAGATCAATCAACTAAACGAATATCTCCCGCTTTACGCCTTCATTAACACCCATTCGACGATGGACGTCAGCGTCCACGATCTGCGGATGGCGCTGTGGTTCTTTGAATATGCGCTGGGGCAGTCTGGCGATATCGCCACCCGCATCCGCCAGTACACCGATGAGTACCTGGATAACATTACGCCTCCGTTCACCAAAGCGCTGTTTACCTATGTGAATGAGGGTAAATACACCTTCTGTACGCCCGGTCATATGGCGGGAACGGCGTATCAAAAAAGCCCGATTGGTTGCCTGTTCTATGATTTCTTTGGCGCCAATACGCTGAAGGCGGATGTCTCGATTTCCGTCACCGAGTTGGGTTCGCTGCTCGATCACACCGGCCCGCATCTGGAAGCGGAAGAGTATATTGCCCGCACCTTTGGCGCAGAACAGAGTTATATGGTGACCAACGGGACCTCGACGTCGAACAAAATTGTCGGCATGTATGCTGCACCGGCGGGCAGCACGTTGTTGATTGACCGTAACTGCCATAAATCACTCGCCCATTTGCTGATGATGAGTGATGTAGTGCCATTGTGGCTGAAGCCAACCCGGAACGCGCTCGGTATTCTCGGGGGGATCCCGCGGCATGAATTTACCCGCGACAGCCTGCAACAGAAAGTTGATGCGACTAAAAACGCACAGTGGCCGGTGCATGCGGTGATCACGAATTCCACCTACGATGGCCTGCTGTATAACACCAACTGGATCAAGCAAACGCTGGATGTGCCGTCGATTCACTTCGACTCGGCGTGGGTGCCGTATACCCACTTCCACCCAATTTATCAGGGCAAAAGCGGCATGAGCGGCGAGCGCGTGCCGGGGAAAGTGTTCTTCGAAACGCAATCGACGCATAAAATGCTGGCCGCGCTGTCGCAGGCTTCGCTTATTCACATCAAAGGCGACTACGATGAAGATACCTTCAACGAAGCCTTTATGATGCACACCTCGACATCGCCGAGTTACCCGATTGTCGCCTCAATCGAAACGGCAGCGGCGATGCTGCGCGGCAATCCTGGAAAGCGTCTGATCACCCGTTCGGTGGAGCGTGCGTTGCATTTCCGCAAAGAGGTTCAGCGACTGCGTGAAGAGTCGGATAGCTGGTTCTTTGACATCTGGCAGCCGGAAGAGATCGACGAAGCGGAATGCTGGCCGGTCTCGCCGGGGGAAGACTGGCATGGATTTGCCGATGCCGACAGCGATCATATGTTCCTCGATCCGGTCAAAGTGACCATCCTGACGCCAGGTATGGACGAGCAGGGCAACATGAGCGACGAGGGTATTCCTGCGGCGCTGGTGGCGAAATATCTCGATGAGCACGGCGTGGTGGTGGAGAAAACCGGGCCGTATAATCTACTGTTCCTGTTTAGCATCGGTATTGATAAAACCCGGGCAATGGGCCTGCTGCGCGGGTTAACGGAGTTCAAGCGCGCCTACGATCTTAATCTGCGGGTGAAAAACATGCTGCCGGATCTCTACGCGGAAGATCCGGATTTCTACCGCAATATGCGTATTCAGGATCTGGCGCAGGGGATCCACAAACTGATCCGCCAGCACGATCTGCCGCGTTTAATGCTGCGTGCGTTTGACGTGCTGCCGGAAATGAAGATGACGCCGCATCAGGCATGGCAGCGTCAGATTAAAGGCGACGTTGAAACGGTGGCGCTGGAAGAAGTCGTGGGGCGCGTTTCCGCTAATATGATCCTGCCGTATCCGCCGGGCGTGCCGCTGTTGATGCCGGGCGAGATGATCACCGAAGAGAGCCGCTCGGTGCTCGATTTTCTGCTGATGCTGTGCTCGGTCGGGCGTCACTATCCGGGCTTCGAGACGGATATTCACGGTGCGAAGCGTGATGAGAACGGCGTTTACCGGGTTCGAGTCTTAAAAAGCGGCGAAGGGGTTGCGCGTTAAGCCCCGGCACAGGTAACGTGCTGAAAACGATAAAGGAGAATAAGAATGCTGGGTTTAAAACAGATTCACCATATTGCCATTATTGCGACCGACTACGCGAAGAGTAAGGCATTCTACTGCGACATTCTGGGGTTTACCCTGCAGAGTGAGTTTTATCGCGGAGAGCGCGATTCCTGGAAGGGCGATCTGGCGCTGAACGGGCAGTATGTGATTGAGCTGTTTTCGTTCCCGTTTCCGCCCGCGCGTCCAAGCCGCCCGGAAGCCTGCGGCCTGCGTCATCTGGCCTTTAGCGTGGACAATCTCGATGCAGCGGTCGCGCATTTGCAGGCACATGGCGTAACCTGCGAAGCGATTCGCGTTGATCCGTTTACGGACAAGCGCTTTACCTTTTTTAATGACCCTGACGGCCTGCCGCTGGAACTGTACCAGCAGTAGGGCTTGCAACCCTGAGTCCGGCCCGGTAACGTGCCGGGCTTAGCCTTCTAATGACAACATCATGACGACGCCTGCTTTCACTTCATCCCTTGAGCCTCACCGCCAGTTTCTGGTGGCCTTCAGCGGTGGCCTGGACTCCACGGTATTGCTGCATCAGCTGCTCTGCTGGCGGCGGGAAAATCCATCCGTCACGCTGCGGGCAATACATATTCACCACGGCCTGAGTCAGCACGCGGATGCCTGGGTTGCCCATTGCCAGCAGCTGTGTACAGCGTGGAATGTCCCGTTACAGGTTGTGCGCGTGACGCTGGCGCAGGATGGTCTGGGAATTGAAGCGCAGGCCCGGCAGGCGCGTTATCAGGCATTCAGTGAAGCGTTACAGGATGGCGAGGCGCTGGTTACGGCGCAGCATCTGGACGATCAGTGTGAAACCTTCCTGCTGGCGCTCAAACGCGGAAGCGGCCCGGCGGGGCTTTCCGCCATGCCCGCCTGCATGCCGTTTGCGAGCGGGTATCTGCTTCGCCCCTTACTGAATGCATCGCGTGCTTCACTGCTGGCGTGGGCGCAAGTGCACCAGCTCTCATGGATTGAAGATGAGAGCAATCAGGATGATGCCTACGATCGAAACTTCCTCCGTTTACGTGTCGTACCGCTGCTCAGCGAGCGCTGGCCCCATTTTGCACAAGCCACGGCCCGTAGCGCGGCGCTCTGTGCTGAACAGGAGCAACTGCTGGATGAACTGCTGGCCGGGGAACTGATCCGCCTGGTGACGCCGGAAGGCGCGCTGAATCTGTCGCCGATGCTAACTATGAGCGCCCCGCGCCGCGCCGCACTGTTACGCCGTTGGCTGGCATTACATCATGCGGCTATGCCGTCGCGCGATATGCTGACGCGCATCTGGCAGGAAGTTGTCGAGGCGCGCGAGGATGCGGCCCCGTGCCTGCGCCATGGCGATCACGAGATTCGTCGCTATCAGCAACAACTTTGGTGGGTGAAAACGCGCGTATCGCCGGGGGATAAAACGTTTCTCTGGCCTGATATTGCGCAGTGCCTGAGTTTACCCGTTGGAGACGTGCGTTTGGTTTCGGGGGGCGATATCCGTCCACCGCACGAAAATGAAATCGTCACCATTCGTTTTAAAGCCCCAGGCACGCTTCACATCGTGGGGCGCAACGGTGGTCGCAAGCTGAAAAAAATCTGGCAGGAACTGGGTGTCCCGCCGTGGCTGCGCGACACCACGCCGCTGCTGTTTTATAACGATGTGTTGGTGGCAGCGGCGGGGCGGTTTGTGACGCAGGAAGGGGCGATAACGCCAGGAACCGGTTTACAGCTGGAATGGAAAAAAACGGGCAGCTAAGCTGCCCGTTGTTCACTCAGGATTCGCTCACCACGACGGTGCCGATTTGCGGATGGCTGAAGCTGGTAATGCGGTCGAGGCGCACTTCGCGGCTCTCTCCGCCAGCTTCAAGGACCAGATACTCTACGTTTTTGCGTGAGAGCAGGTCGCTGGCTTTCGCTTGCAGCACTTCGCCGTCTTTAAGTTCCAGCGTCAGCACGAGGTGATGCTGGCAGGCGAGCTCGAGATTGTCATAGTCATCACAATTGATAGGTTGATAGGTCTCATTCATTGACATAATCGCTCACCAGTAAGTTTGCCGCCGCATAGGCCGCTTTTTCCCTGATCGACTCTGAAAGGGCGCTATCCGCCGCAACTTCGTTCAATACTTTCAGTACACAACCCAGCGCATCCGGGATGTACCCTAAATCTCCGCTGGCAATTTCCGCATAGCGTTGACGAATCAACTCACAATAATTGTCCACATGCCCTCCTGTCAGCGTTCTGACTCAACCGTGGATGCAAGTTAAGCCTACGAAGATAAACTCTGTTTAGCAAGGTGACTATATCATACTCATTTAAGCATTATCAGCAGGATGAATGTCGGCTCCTGTAAATCCCGACAGCCTTTTACCGTTGATTTCGTTACAATGAGCGCCATTTTTACAGGAGCTAATGTATGGCACTGAAAGCGACAATTTACAAGGCGGTGGTCAATGTGGCCGACATCGACCGCAACCAGTTTCTCGATGCGTCCCTGACGCTGGCACAGCATCCGTCCGAAACGCAGGAACGCATGATGCTACGCCTGCTGGCGTGGATTAAATATGCCGATGATCGTCTCCAGTTCACCCGTGGCCTGAGCGCCGATGATGAGCCGGAAATCTGGCTGCGTAACGACCATCTGGGCATCGATCTGTGGATTGAACTCGGCCTGCCGGACGAGCGCCGCATCAAGAAAGCGTGCAGCCTGGCGAAGGAGGTAGCGCTGTTCACCTATAACAGCCGCGCGGCTGAAATCTGGTGGCAACAAAACCAGAGCAAACTGGCGTCATTCGATAAACTGAGCGTCTGGTATCTGGATGATGAGCAGCTGGCGAAGCTCAGCGCCTTTGCCTCTCGCACCATGACGCTTCAGGCGACGCTGCAGGAAGGCGCGATTTGGTTATCGGATGCTCAGAATAATCTGGAAATTCATTTTACGCCGTGGCAGCAACCGGCATGATTGTTCTCTCACGGGCGGTCAGTATCCCGGATGAAGAGATAACCATTACCGCCATCCGGGCGCAGGGGGCGGGGGGCCAGCACGTCAATAAGGCCTCGACGGCTATCCATTTGCGTTTCGATATCCGCGCTTCCAGCCTGCCGGACTATTATAAA
This sequence comes from Pseudocitrobacter sp. 2023LY-00077, assembly GCF_055796175.1. Taxonomy (NCBI): domain Bacteria; kingdom Pseudomonadati; phylum Pseudomonadota; class Gammaproteobacteria; order Enterobacterales; family Enterobacteriaceae; genus Pseudocitrobacter; species Pseudocitrobacter sp. 2023LY-00077. The sequence continues at coordinate 228,994 of NZ_JBSPEI010000010.1, forward strand.
GAGAAGCTGCTGGCAGCCAGTCACCACTTAATTTCTGCCGACGGTGTGTTTATCATTAAAGCGCAGGAGTATCGCAGTCAGGAGATGAACCGCGAAGCGGCGATTGCGCGGCTGGTGGCTGTCATTAAGGAATTAACGACAGAACAGAAAAGTCGTCGTGCAACCCGGCCAACGCGCGCGTCCAAAGAACGCAGGCTGAATGCCAAAGCGCAAAAATCGAATGTAAAAACATTGCGTGGCAAGGTGAACTACTAACGACTGCGGACGTAATAAGAAATCAAAGAGGGAATTGATGGTGAAAAAAGCAATATTGACGATAGCTGCCGCCGGTATGCTGTTTGCACTGTTTGGGTGTAACAATCGTGCGGAAGTGGAAACACTGGCCCCGGCCCAAATGGCGGAGTTGAAACCGATGCAGCAAAGCTGGCGCGGTATTTTACCTTGCGCCGATTGCGAAGGGATTGAAACCTCGCTGTTCCTCGCCAAAGATGGCACGTGGGTAATGAATGAACGCTATCAGGGCGTGGCAAAAGAGCCGTCATCGTTCGCCAGCTATGGCACCTGGGCGCGTACCGCCGGGAAGCTGGTGTTAACCGACAGTAAAGGCGAGAAGTCCTGGTATCGGGTGAAAGGTGATAACCTGGAGATGCTCGACCAGGAAGGAAACCCGATTGAGTCCACGCTTAACTACACGCTGGCGCCGGTGAAGGCGAGCCTGCCGACAACGCCAATGGCGATGCGCGGGATGTATTTCTACATGGCGGATGCGGCAATCTTTACCGATTGCGCCACAGGCAAGAAGATGGCGGTGGCCAGCAATGCGCAGTTAGAACGTGATTATGCGGTGGCGCGTGGCACGGAAACTAAGCCTGTACTGCTGGTGGTGGAAGGGCATTTCACCCTCGAAGCTAACCCGGATACGGGCGAGATGGTGAAAACGTTACAACCGGACAGCAACACGAAGTTTATTCCGGGGAAAGATTGTAACTGATCCGGCCTGTAGGTCGGGTAAGCGCAGCGCCACCCGACAAAAAAGCCCCGCAATCGCGAGGCTTTTTCATAACTTAACCCGAATTAGCCTTTGATGGCTTTCACCAGGTAATCGACGATATCGCCGGTTTTAATCAGCTGTTTCTCGCCGTTGCGACGGTATTTGTATTCGATATCGTCGTTGTCGAGGTTACGGTCGCCCAGCACGATGGTGTGCGGAATACCGATCAGCTCCATATCCGCGAACATTACGCCCGGACGCTCTTTACGGTCGTCCATCAGCACTTCGATACCCTGCGCACGCAGCTCAGCGTACAGCTTCTCAGCCAGCTCCTGCACGCGGTAGGATTTGTGCATATTCATCGGCAGAATCGCTACCTGGAACGGTGCGATAGCTTCTGGCCACAGGATCCCACGGTCATCAAAGTTCTGCTCGATCGCCGCCGCCACCACGCGAGTTACCCCGATACCGTAGCAGCCCATGGTCAGGATCTGGTTACGGCCATCTTCGCCCTGTACGGAGGCTTTCATCGCTTCGGAGTACTTGGTACCCAACTGGAAGATGTGACCGACTTCGATACCACGTTTAATCAGCAGCGTACCTTTACCATCCGGGCTCGGGTCGCCGGCAACCACGTTACGGATATCCGCAACTTCAGGCGTCGCGACATCACGATCCCAGTTGATACCGAAGTAGTGTTTACCGTCAATGTTAGCGCCAGCACCGAAGTCGCTCATTACCGCAACGGTACGATCGATAACCATCGGAATCGGCATGTTTACCGGGCCGAGAGAGCCTGGGCCTGCGTTAACGACAGCACGGATTTCTTCTTCGGTCGCGAAGGTCAGCGGGCTGGCAACCTGCGCCAGTTTCTCTGCTTTGACTTCGTTCAGTTCGTGGTCACCGCGTACCAGCAGAGCAACCAGTGGAGATTTGCTGCCTTCCGCCGCTTTTACCAGCAGCGTTTTGACGGTTTTTTCGATCGGCAGATTAAACTGCTCAACCAGCTCGGCGATAGTTTTTGCGTTCGGTGTATCAACCAGCGTCATTTCCTGAGTGGCGGCAGCGCGCGGTTCTTTCGGCGCAACGGCTTCAGCAAATTCGATGTTAGCGGCGTAATCGGATGAGTCAGAGAAGATCACGTCATCTTCGCCACTCTGCGCCAGCACCTGGAATTCGTGGGATGCGCTACCGCCGATAGAACCGGTATCAGCCTGCACAGCACGGAAATCCAGACCCATACGGCTGAAGATTTTGCTGTAAGCGGCGTACATGGCGTCGTAGGTTTCCTGCAGGGATTCCTGAGAAGTGTGGAAAGAGTAGGCATCTTTCATCAGGAATTCACGGGAACGCATCACACCGAAACGCGGGCGGACTTCATCACGGAATTTCGTCTGGATCTGATAGAAGTTCAGCGGCAGTTGTTTGTAAGAGCTGAGCTCATTACGAATCAGGTCGGTGATCACTTCTTCGTGAGTTGGGCCGAGTACGAACGGACGATCGCCACGGTCTGCAATACGCAGCAGTTCCGGGCCATATTGTTCCCAGCGACCACTCTCTTGCCACAGTTCAGATGGCTGAACCACCGGCATTAACACCTCGATAGCACCGGCGTTGTTCATCTCTTCACGCACGATGTTTTCGACTTTTTTCAGGACGCGCACGCCGGTCGGCAGCCAGGTGTATAACCCGGAGGCCAGCTTGCGGATCATCCCGGCGCGCAGCATCAGCTGGTGGCTGATAACCTCGGCGTCGGCAGGTGTCTCCTTCAGAGTGGAGAGCAGGTATTGGCTAGTACGCATGTTGTTACGGTTCCAGTTGGACGATCGAACAGGCTCAAATCAAGCCTGATGCAAAAAAAAGTGATTTAGTTTACCAGCGAGAAGGGGATGTCAAAAGAGAGTGTAGCGAATTTACCTGGCTTCCAGCGCAAAGACTTCAAAGCCTGCGGGCGTTACGCGCCAGCGCACGTTGAAATCAAGGAGCCACACGGCGTAGGTTTTCCCTTCTTCTTCATTCTTACGGTAGGCCGGACGCGGGTCCTGCGCCAGTACTTCATGGATAAACTGCTGTAGTCGCGGGTAGCGTTTTTCCAGGGATAAAATTTGTTGCTGCACTTCACGGGTAAACGCGATATCGACAGCGGCCTGCGGCGCGTCCTGCGCATAGCTGGCGTTGGCGTGCGGCAGGGCTTCGGCAAACGGCAGATAGGGTTTGATATCCACCACCGGCGTGCCGTCCACTAAATCCAGGCTACCCAGTTCGAGGATCACCTGGTCTTTGTGGGTGCGGATCCCCCGCAGCTCAACCAGCGACATGCCGATGGGATTCGGGCGAAAGGTCGAACGCGTAGCGAAGACGCCCATGCGGGCATTGCCGCCCAGACGAGGAGGGCGAACCGTGGGGCGCCAGCCGCCTTCCATCGTCTGATGGAAAACAAACAGCACCCATAAATGGCTGAACCCTTCCAGGCCACGAACGGCGTCGGCCTGGTTATAAGGCGCAATCAAGTGAAGTTCGCCGCCGCCGCTTTTCACCAGACCTGGCTGGCGCGGTACAGCGAACTTCTCTCTATACGGCGAGCGGATAATGCCTATCTGCTCGAACTGGAAGGTGCTCATTTCGCCGAAACGTTAAGCGCCGAACCGATACATACGGCCTGACGATAGCAGCCTGGCGTACCGCTGGTGACTTCGCAGCTGTGCAGCAGAACCGCATTCGCTTTCATTTTAGAGGCGTTGATCTGCATACGCTTGCGGGCGGTCGGGATGTTTGGCGGAGAGTCCTGATTGGTTGCCTGGCAGGAATCGCCGGAGACTTCACCTAAATCGCGGAAAGGTTTGCCGACCAAATCTTCCGCCTTGGTGTAGATTCTCACCGGGGTGGCGCGGACAGGTTTTGGTTTTACGGTTTCCGTTTTAGGCGTAGACGCGGTGCTTTGAACAGGTTCAACGGGAGATCTGTTTAGCATCGAACAGCCGCCTAACATCAGTGCTATTAAACAGATCGGTAAAGCACGCATAGTATTTCCTCGAATTATGATAGACCAGCGCTTATTGAATCAGGTGCTTGCAGAAATGACAAGACGGGCATGCGCCCGTCCTGAAAGATAGTGCTTAGCGGGGGTAACTTACCAGCCTTTTACCGCGCCACCGTTGAAGACTTTGTTTGCGGCTTCGTACACTTCGTCAGACTGGTAAGCCTCAACGAATTTCTTCACGTTTTCCGCGTCTTTGTTATCTTCGCGAGTTACGATCAGGTTAACGTACGGGGAGTCTTTGTCTTCAACAAAGATGCCGTCTTTTGCCGGGGTCAGGCCAATCTGGCTGGCGTAAGTGGTGTTGATTACCGCCAGCGCGATTTGCGCGTCATCCAGAGAACGTGGCAGCTGCGGCGCTTCCAGTTCAACAATCTTCAGGTTTTTCGGGTTCTCGGTGATATCCAGAACGGTTGGCAGCAGGCCAATACCGTCTTTCAGTTTAATCAGACCCACTTTCTGCAGCAGCAGCAGGGAACGGCCAAGGTTGGTCGGATCGTTAGGTACGGCAACCTGAGAACCTGGCTGCAGTTCGTCCAGCGATTTAACTTTTTTCGAGTAGCCCGCGATAGGGTAAACGAAGGTCGCGCCAACGGAGACCAGTTTATAGCCGCGGTCTTTGATCTGCTGATCGAGATACGGTTTGTGCTGGAAGGCGTTTGCATCGATGTCGCCTTTGCTCAGCGCTTCGTTAGGCAGCACGTAGTCATTGAAGGTCACCAGTTCTACGTCCAGGCCGTATTTTTCTTTCGCCACTTTCTGGGCAACTTCAGCAACCTGCTGTTCTGCGCCGACAATCACGCCGACTTTGATGTGGTTGGGATCTTTCTCGTCCTGACCGCAACCCGCCAGTGCCAGAGTACCGATCAGAGCGCCGACCGCCGCAAAAGTTTTAAACTTAAACGCCATGTTATTTCCTTAATTCTTCGAGTTGTGTTGTCTATACTCTTCATCCTTCAAGTTGCTTCTGTGTTGGCTGCGGATTACTCGGCTCATCCATGAGCCTCGCCCTTACGGGCCACCGCTTTGCGGTGTTCAAATCTGTTCCTGACAGATTTGTCGCTCACCCCAGTCACGTACTTATGTACGCTCCTGGGGATTCACTCTCTTGCCGCCTTGAAGCAACTCGAATGATTTTGAGTATATTACGTTATTTATGAGTCACAGTCCGAACGATGCGATCGCCAGATAGCTGAATTAAATAAACCAGAACGACCAGTAATACCAGTACTGTATTCATTACCGTCGCGTTATAGCCAATATAACCGTACTGGTAGCCAATCTGACCCAGACCACCTGCGCCGACGGCACCGCCCATCGCGGAATAACCAACCAGCGTAATCAGCGTGATGGTTGCGGCATTCACCAGGCCAGGCAGCGCTTCCGGCAGCAGAACCTTACGGACGATCTGCATCGGCGTGGCGCCCATTGCGCGGGAGGCTTCAATCAACCCGGTCGGGATTTCCAGCAGGGCGTTTTCAACCATACGGGCGATAAACGGCGCAGCGCCAACGGTCAGCGGAACGATAGCCGCCTGCAAACCGATTGACGTGCCGACGATCACGCGGGTAAACGGAATCATCCACACCAGCAAGATAATAAAAGGAATAGAACGGAAGATGTTTACCAGCGCTGACAAAATGCGGTAGAGCTTTGCGTTCTCAATAATTTGCCCCGGACGCGTGACATACAGCAGCACGCCCGCCGGTAAGCCGATTACAAAACCGAAAAAGCCGGACACAAAGGTCATCGCCAGCGTTTCCCAGACGCCGCGCGCCAGTAACCACATCATTGGCTCAGACATAACCCAGTACCTCTACTTTTACATGGTGTTGTTGCAGCCAGGCAATGGCGGCTTGTGTATCGTTTTGTTCGCCGTGCATTTCAGTCAGCATAATGCCGAACTTCACGCCGCCGGCGTAATCCATCTGCGCGCTAATAATGTTGTTGTTGACGTTGAAGCGACGGGCGGTCTCTGAGAGCAGCGGCGCATCAACGGATTGGCCGGTGAACTCCAGGCGCAGCATCGGCACGCTGTCGGCGAACGGTTCGGCTTTCAGGCGCGCCTGATAGTCATCCGGAATGTCCAGATGCAGCGTGGACTGAATAAACTGTTGCGCCAACGGGGTTTTCGGATGGGAGAAGACTTCGCTCACCGTATCCTGTTCAATCAGCTCACCGTTACTGATGACGGCCACGCAATCGCAGATGCGCTTCACCACGTCCATTTCATGGGTGATGAGCAGGATAGTCAGCCCCAGACGGCGGTTAATGTCTTTCAGCAGTTCGAGAATCGAGCGGGTGGTCGCCGGGTCCAGCGCGCTGGTGGCTTCATCGCACAGCAGCACTTTCGGGTTGCTTGCCAGTGCGCGGGCAATCGCCACGCGCTGTTTCTGGCCGCCGGAGAGATTTGCCGGGTAGCTGTCATGTTTATCGCCAAGACCGACCAGATCAAGCAGCTCGGTGACGCGACGTTTCACTTCCTCTTTAGAGGTGTTGTCCAGCTCCAGCGGTAATGCCACGTTACCAAAAACGGTACGGGAGGAGAGCAGGTTAAAGTGCTGGAAAATCATGCCAATTTGACGGCGTGCTTTGGTCAGCTCACCTTCAGAAAGCGCGGTCAGCTCCTGGCCGCCTACTTCAACGCTTCCCTGGGTTGGGCGCTCAAGCAGGTTCACGCAGCGAATCAGCGTACTTTTACCCGCGCCGGATGCGCCAATGACGCCGTAAATCTGCCCGGCAGGAACATGCAGGCTAACGTTGTTCAACGCCTGTATGGTGCGGTTCCCCTGCTGGAACACTTTGGTGATATTCGAAAGTTTAATCATTAGACTATTTATTATCGCTTATGGGTTTGCCGTGGCATTTTCTTCTGCCAGAAACGGTCGATAGCCGTCAACTGAACGGATGTTAAGGCATCCAGACGTCTAAATCAATCCGGCTTTGTACGATCAGCACTTTATTGCCCGTCGAAACATGAGATACTAGCGTCACACGCCTTATTCAGGAGCAACACGGTGGCAAAGTCTGTACCCGCTATTTTTCTCGATCGTGATGGCACGATTAATGTCGATCATGGTTACGTCCATGAAATAGATGATTTCGAATTTATCGATGGCGTTATTGATGCCATGCGTAAATTAAAAGAAATGGGTTATGCGCTGGTGCTGGTGACTAACCAGTCCGGGATTGCGCGCGGCAAATTTACCGAAGCGCAGTTTGAAACCCTGACTGAGTGGATGGACTGGTCGCTGGCCGATCGCGGTGTTGACCTGGATGGCATCTATTATTGCCCGCATCACCCGCAGGGAACGGTAGAAGAGTATCGCCAGGTGTGTGATTGCCGTAAACCGCATCCGGGCATGTTCAAATCCGCCCAGGAGTATCTGCACATCGATATGGCTTCTTCTTATATGGTGGGCGATAAACTGGAAGACATGCAGGCCGCTGCGGCAGCTAATGTCGGCACGAAGGTTCTGGTTCGCACCGGCAAGCCGGTAACAGAGGAAGCGGAACAGACGGCAGATATCGTGATTAACAGCCTTGCAGACCTGCCTGCGCTGGTTAAATCGCATAGCTAAGCCCTGTTTAAATGGCGGATTGTGGATAACTCTGTGGGCAAGTGGGTATAAAGTGGGGTGTTGCTGTGGAATGCAGCAGTCAGTCATTTTTCTGTCATTTTTCTATTGCGGCCTACAGAGAACTCCCTATAATGCGCCTCCATCGACACGGCGGATGTGAATCACTTCACACAAACAGCCGGTTCGGTTGAAGAGAAAAATCCTTAAAAATGGGGTTGACTCTGAAAGAGGAAAACGTATTATACGGGACCTCGCAACGGTGAGCGTAAAGCCGCGTTGCAACTGCTCTTTAACAATTTATCAGACAATCTGTGTGGGCACTCAATGATACGGATTCTTAACGTCGCAAGACGATAAATGAATACCAAGTCTCTGAGTGAACACGTAATTCATTACGAAGTTTAA